>CAYJCT010000007.1:0-9737 GCA_964368745.1 uncultured Christensenella sp.
GTTTTTATCTGTTAAAGTGTTTTTATCTGTTAAAGTGTTTTTATCTGTTGAAATGTTTTTATCAGACGATTTATCTTTTTTTGGAGTTTTTGGTTTTGGGTTATTGGATGCTTTTTCGATTTCTTTTTTCTTATAAATCCAAAGGCTATAACTAAGCCCTAAAAGCACAATAATTCCGCTTAGCAACACTCCAAAATATTGCAGGATTATCAGTGAGTGGTGTTCCCATTTTGCATAAAGAGTGATGTCTTCGCCCGTCATTTCTGCTGACCATGGTGTGGTTAAATCCTTGTCGATAAACCAACCAAGGAACGCATATCTATCGCGGGTTGGGGTGGGAAGCACTATGTCCATGGAAGTGTCGGCATTAATTGGGTCAATTGAAATGTCGCTGTTGGTTTCAAAAGAGATCACATAATCGATAACAAACAACGCATAAAGGGTAAGATTTTCGTATTGATTGACTGTAGAATTTATGCGTGATGAATACTTGTTTGTGCTTTCGTTATAAACGCGGTACCAGCCTTTGAATCGATAAGGCGCAGAGTCTAGTGCGTTTAGGAATGTCCATGGATTGTCAACATTGTAACTTATTTTATTGGAAGCGTTGTTATCGTAGCCCTCAGGCAAAATGTAGGTGATAGTGTATTCAATTCGCGACCAGTTTGCGTAAATGGTTAGAGACATGTCCACTTGTGTGTCGAAGTCAAACTCTTCTGTCATGAACGAGTTTGTGTACCAGCCCAAAAATTTAAAACCGGGCAGGTTTGGGGTGTATTCTTCCACCTTGTCTAAATAATCCACCAAAATGTTCTGCTGGTTTTGTTCGTTTAGTTTGAAAATTACTGTGAATTTTTCTTTGCTCCATTTAGCGTAAACTGTGGTGTCGCTTGCAGGCATAAAGAAGGCGTTGGAAACCAGCCTTTGTTTTAATGTTGCATCGCGATACCAACCATGGAAGATGTAGCCATAAACAAGATCGGGTTCAGTGAAAACAACTTTTTCGTTGTAATCGAATGTTTGAAAAGGAACAGTAGTTTCGGTCAGGTTGGTTTGGTAGTTTAGTTGGTAGGAATTGATTTTCCACACCGCTTCAAAATTGTTCTCAAGCCCAATGGTTAAAGGAAAAGAAATTTCTTCCCTACTTTCTCTGTCCACCCATTTGTCGATAGAGTAACCCGTTTTGCTGGCGGTGCTTAACACATTTAATTCGTCCAGCAGGTCAGCGAAAGCGATGTCGGTTATAATGTCTCCATAATTATATATTTTTTGTTTGGTGGAAGTGTTTGCGCCCGCTTGGAAAAGAAGGTTTATGGCGTATTTGTTGGCTTCCCATTTTGCGTAAAGCGTAATGTTTTCAGCGGGCATTCTCTCAGCCTCGCCGCTGATTGCAAAGGCAAAAGGTTCGCCGGTAAAGTCACTTGCTTCAAACCAGTTGACAAAAGTGTGACCAGTTTTGCTGGGTTTGTTAGGAGCAAAAATCCTTTCGTCATATTCGTATTCTTTTGTTCCATTGTCCTCGCCGTTGTTGTAAACAAAAGTGATTTCATATTTTTCCACAGTATAGATTGCGCGAACAATCATGTTTTCACCGGGCATATAAAAATCCGCTTCAATTCTTTCGTTGTAGTTATAGTTGAACCAGTGAGAGAAAGAGTGCCCCACTTTGTCAAGAGTTTTTTCTTCAGATGTAATATAAGTCGCCACCATTGTATCGAAATCGATTAGCGTATTATATTCAATCTGATAATTTAGTTGTTCCTCTTCTCCAAATTGAAAGGAAAGGGTATACTCATTTATTTGCCACACAGGAACAACGCTCGAGTCGTTTTCGATTGCGTCGTAGAAATATAACTGTTCTCCCATTGCATTAAGCACAGGATTGTCCTCATCATCTATTAGTATTTCAAATGCGATGTTATCGTCACCTTCCACAAAAATTTCCCACCCAACAAGCGAGTGACCTTCGTTTTCGGGATGGTCAGGGGAGACTGTTTTTAGATCGCTGTCTACGAATACGGTTGAAATTTCATCTGTCATGTTGGTGTCAGCAAAATATGTTACTTCAAAATAACCTACAAACAAGTCGGACAATTCTGCTTCCAGAGCAACGGGTAGGTTTGCAATCATTGCATTGGGAATGTAAATTTTGGAAATGAAATTTATTATATCTGCAGTTTCAACGGCGATATAAGCGTTTTCAGTCTCGTCTAAAACCATAATGTTTTCAAAAAAATCGTCCGTCACCGTTGTTAAAAAATTGTCATCCGCATCGGTTTTTTCAACAAAAACCACAACAGGAGCAGCAGGTATGTTTTCAAAATCCACTCCTGCAAGGGCGTAAATTTTGCTGCCTTCATTTTCAGGTTCTTCGATTTCGGCTGTTATAACGGTGTAGTTGTCGGTAGATATTTCAATATTGGCAACAACTGTATTTTTAAAAAAATTAGAAAAAATTGAGCAAACAAGCGCAATTGCCAAAGCAATGTTAATTACAAACAACTTTTTTAATTTGTTTTTTTCCATTCCTAAAATATCATCCTTTGAATAAATTTAGTGACTTATTTGTTCAAGTTTATAATAAATGTCAGTTTGTCTAGTTAAAATGTTTTTGTTTTTGTTCTACTAGCGCTGCATCTTAATTTTTTAAATTTATTAGTCAACATTCTCGGCCTAGTTTTAGTATATAAAATTTTGTGAATTTTATTAATTTGTGGCGATTTTCTTTTACCACAAAATATATAATTCTACATTTTATTGCAATTATAGTTTATATATTATATATAACTAAGTCAACTAAATTAATATAATCACTATATTATAAGTTCTTCGATATTTTCTGCCAGCACTTTTTGGGCGCGTGTTGCGTCCATTGTGCGAGCATGCCCAGGATGATATTTTTCGAAAGCGGGCAACGAGTTTAGTTTTTTTAGAGACGATAGCATGTCATCTTTGCTGGAAGTGTGGAAATGGTAGGCTCCTACGCAGTTAAAAAACAGTGTGTCGCCCGTGAATAGATGGTTCTCAATTTCGAAGCAGGACGAGCAGTTGCTGTGACCGGGTGTGTGGTAGGTTTTCACAAGAAAATTTTCAATTTTTATGGTTTCGTCGCCACTAAATGCGAATGTATTTGCGCGGTTTTTTATCACAAATGGGGTGAACATGCAACTTAGATTTTCGCTTGCCGAGTATAGTTTTTCCAGCCCAATTTCGTGGATATATACAGGGCAATTAAAAAATTCTAGCAACTCGTCGAGATAGAGAATATGGTCGAAATGAGAGTGCGTGATAAAAATTGCCGCAAGAGTGGAGGCGCTTTCCTTCAAGTGCTGTTGCACGGTGGAGGCGTCTGCTGATGCGTCAATTAAAATTGTGTGGTTATCTTTGGTTAGTGCATAGGTGTTTGCGTCGTGGGAGTTGTTTTTCTTCAATAGTGTGATTTTCATAAAGTTGTGCCTTTTTTAAATTTTCATTATTGTACTACACGCTTAAATTTTTTGCAAAGCAATTGTTTGGAAAATTGGCAACAAATATTTGTTTTTCATTTATAAATTTGGTCAATTCTTTTTTATAGTTAGTTTTTGTCTCAAATTCCGAGTGCGGAAGGGAGTATGGAAGATGTGGGAAATGTAAAATAAAAACGATAGCCATAAAAGAAGGCATGATTATTAGTATGTTTAAAATGTTGACAAGTGACAGCCAGTATTAATTTGTAACAAAACAGAGAGATGGTTAATAAAATAAGTAAAGCACATTTAATGTGCTGGAATACGAAGGAGAAAATAATATGTGGTTTAGTTCAACATGCAATCCTTGCACTAGGCATTGTTGCTGTGGTGCATTCGATTTTTCATGCTTATGCAAAAGTCCGTTTGAATGCGGTAGAAATAATTGCAACCCTTGTCGCAATAGGTGCAATCGCGGTGGCGGCTTCAACGGCGGCTTCAACGGTGGCTTCAACGGTGGCAGCGGGTGCTGTTAGTTTTTTTTGCAAACCAATTGCATAAAAAAATAAGCGGATCATTTTAATAAAATTTATCTAAAGAAAGGAAATTTTTGGCTAACTAAATTTTTGTTGGTATATAAAATAATTTACAAACGAAACTTTTGTTGGTATATAAAATAATTTACAAACGAAACTTTTGTTGGTATGTAATAAATTATGAGCAAACAAAATCTTTGTTGGTAATAAAATAATGTTGCCAAACAAATCTTTATTGATATATTAACATTATGGATGAAATGAGTGAATAATTATTTTTTTAGTTAATTTACCGACGATGCGTATTGTTTAATAATAGTTTGTTTAAATTGTCGATCATGTAAATTGTTTAATGTTTATTTGCTTAAATCGTTAATTAAGCAATAAAAAAAATCTGACGATGCCAAAAAATTTTTTGACGAAAAAATTTGAAATATTTGAATTAGGATAAATTTTTATCGAGAGGGAAAAAGGGCAGGTGTAATATTACCCTGTCCTTTTCCTCGAACAACCAAATATAAATATAAGTTAGGTTGTTAATTTTATTTTGTGCAGAAATAAAAAAAAATATGCAGGTTTTTATTTTTGAATTTGTGATTTATTGGTGTTGCATTTTTGTTTGGAAAAAAAACTAAGTATTGATATAATAATAATTGAAGAAGTGGTTTTATAAACCATTTTTAATAAAAAAATTTTGAAGGAGAAAATATGGAAAACAATAGATTTTATTACTGTGAAATATGTGGAAATATCATAGGCAAAATTCATGACAGCGGAGTGCCGCTTGTTTGTTGCGGACAGCCTATGGATGCATTTGAACTGCACACTGAAGATGGTCCGTATGAAAAACATAAGCCTGTAATTGTGGTGGAGGGCAATCGCGTTGTGGTGAATATTGGCAGCGTTGCTCATCCTATGACGGAAGATCACCACATTGTGTGGATTTATCTTGAGACCACTCAAGGGGGTCACAGAAAAGCACTAACGCTGGACGGTGATGCAACTGTAACTTTTTGCCTAACCGAAGGCGAAGTGGCTCGTGCTGTGTTCTCATATTGCAATTTGCATGGTCTTTGGTATGCTGAAGTTTAAAAGTTTAGCAGGGTTATTTCACAAAAAATTAAACTAAAAAATTTAATCAGAAAAAAACTTCTCCCGTTTTGCATACATTTTGCAGGGGAGAATTTTTTTTAAAATATTTGATTATGCTTTAATTAAAGACTGTTTATTTCTGTATTCGATATTAATACATTGAGATGTGTTTGTTGTTGCTAAAGTTTTACAACCACAGCGATTTGTCAGTTGAGTTGTTTGAAATAGAAAAAGAAAAGTTGCTATAAAAAATTGTTGTAAAAAAGTTACTAAATGCAAAAAGTTGTTATTTCAAAAAGTGATTTTAGTTGGTTTAATAAAAAGGGACAATTAACTTTTAGCGTTTAAAAATTTATCTTTTATGTGCGTGAATCCATAACAGAATGCTGTCATAATTAATTTTGCCGCTAGCAATACCCAAACCCAAATCTATTAAGTCGTCGTCAGTAAACTCAAGTTTTATGCCATTTATCTCAAGAAAAGATAGCATAACCAACAAACCAATGCGTTTGTTTCCGTCTAAAAAAGCGTGATTTGAAATTAGATTAAAACCCAATCTTGCGCCTTTTTCTTCTTTTTCAGGATACAAATCTTTTCCGTTAAATGTTTGAAAAGCACTTTCCAGTGCAGAGTCCAACAGTCCAAAATCTCTAACCCCCGCTGTGCCTCCAGATGATTCAATAATTAATTTTTGCAGCAGCAACACTTTTTCACTATCAAATTTAATCATTTCCCCAGCACCTCAAACGCACGTTTATTATTGTTTAAAATCCTTTTGGCAATAACTTCAATTTTTTCGCATTCGGTTAAAATCAGAGATGTGTTGGCTTCATCAAACTTTGTGATTAAAAACAGTGGTTTGTTGTTTTTTAGTATAATTGCAGTGCCGCATTTTTCAACATATTTTGCAACTTTCGAAAAGTTTTGATTGGCATCCGTTAAAGATATTAAATTTTTGGTGTCGATTTTCATTTTACAAAACCCCCTCTATGTATAATATATATTATATGATAAATCTAGGATAAAATCAACCTATTTTTTACACAAATATTAAAAATTAGGATAAATATATCCTATTTTTGAGCCAAACAGAATCAACAAGCACACTACGACTATGATTTAGACATATTCATAATGACTTTGTGTTGTATAATTTTGCAATCATTGGAAATATGTTTTAGAATTTTTGTGTAGAAAAATATTAGTTTTTTTGCAATGGGAATTGAGGGCAGTAAAAAACTTCTCCCTATTGCATACATTTTGCAAGGGAAGAATTTTTTTAAAATATTTAATTATGCTTTAATTAAAGACTGTTTATTTCTGTATTCGATATTAATACATTGAGATGTGTTTGTTGTTGCTAAAGTTTTACAACCACAGCGATTTGTCAGTTGAGTTGTTTGAAATAGAAAAAGAAAAGTTGCTATAAAAAAGTCGCTATAAAAAGATGTTGTAAAAAAATAATAGCAGGAGATGACAATACAAAAAATTTGAAGGAATATTTGTTAACATTATTTTAGTAAATTATAAATTTGCGCTGTAAAATCACAAAAAAAAATCCTCAAAATAAATTGAGGAAAATTTTTGTTTAGCGATTTTTTCTTGCGCGTCTACAAGCAACACATCTTTGTGGACCGTGTTCAAAACCCTTTTCTCTGTAAAATTCTTGTTCGCCTTCTGTGAATACAAAGTCGGCACCACAATCTTTACATACTAAATGTTGATCTGCCATTTAATTAATTTCTCCCTTTTATAATTTTTAAATGTTTTAACCTGAAATTAAAAAAGGAAAAAACCATTTACCCATACATTATATTACATTTCAACAACTTTTGCAACAACAAAATGAATTTAGAGATAAAATTTATTGAAATTTTATAGCAATTCATCGCTTTGGTTAATAAAATCCACAAAAGGAGGGAAAAGTTCGATGTTTTTAGTAACTTTAAAGCAAAACTGGTAGTTGTCGGAAAAGACTATGCAAAAAGATGCGTTGAACAGATTTTTTTTATATTTAAAATCCTTTATATTTTTTTTGGAATATTTTTTGAAAACTATTAGTTGGCCTGCTCTGATTTTTGAGAAATATAAGTCATCATTTTTAACAGAAATCATCCACACATATTGTTTTGCCAACATAGGTTTTATGAAAAATGTGCTAAATCCTAGCGACTGTTTTTTTGTTCCCGAAAGCCAAATCGCCTTGTTGTCGATTATTTCCAGTTCGCAAAAAGTGCGGTATATATTATTTTTTTGTTCATTGCTTAAATTTATTTCAAAAAGATACTCAGGTATTAGGGGTTTGCTTTCCTCAACTTTTGGCAACACTTCACAGGAAAAATTTGTGTTGTCTTCCACAACAGCAATTATTTCTTCTTTCACAACTTTTTTCTTAAATAGATTACTAAAAAAGCCCACTGCTACCTCATTGTTTTAATGATAAAAGAAATGCAGACTTTTGTCAAATATTTCGCTCAAGTTTCACTAAATTGCCGATTTTTAGTAACACTTTTTAAAAGTGGAAGAATTACAAATCAAACTAAAATTAAACTTTGAAGTTAAAACGATTAAGTTTTAAAACTAAAGAAAAATGTGAAGTTGAAAAATATATGTTGTTTAAAAAGTTATTTAAAATAAATATTTAATTTAAACATTAGTTGTTTCAGAATACAAATAAACCAAATTTAAAATTTTAAAACCCAATTAATTTTGAAAATATAAATAGGTAAAAACATTAATTTAAGAATTAATAAATAACAATACATAATTAATAATACATAATAAAGTAAAACAAAATCAAAAAAATCAATCGAGAATGGTGCAATTAAAAACCATTGTAAGCAAGGTTTGCAAAAAAGTATCTTTATAGTTTTTTTGACTGAAAAGAATGAATCTGATATAATAATATTATTATGATAAGAAAACCAATAGATATTTTTAAATGTAAAAGAATTGCAATTGTGGGACCAAGCGGCAGCGGAAAAAGCACGTTGGCAATTGAGTTGGGTGAGATTTTGCACCTGCCTGTTTTTCACATTGATATGTTATTTTGGAAACCTAACTGGCAAAGTGTGGATAAAAAAGTGTTGAATAAAATGGTAAAGAAACTTGCTCGTAAAAGAAAATGGATAATTGACGGAACATACACATCGTCTTTGCCATGCAGATTTAAACGCGCGAGCTTAGTGATATTGCTGGATTATTCGCAAGAGTTTTGCATAAGTTCGGTAAAAAAACGTTTTAAAGAAGGTGTGGAAAAAAGAGTGGGGATTGCGGCAGATTTAAAGGAAACTGACGAGGGAGTTGAAGAGTTGGTGGAAATTATCAAAAACTTTCCTAAAAAAAGACAGACTATTTTGCAACTAAAAGACAAGTACGCCAAACATAAATTCCTTTCCTTTTCAACGCGTGAGGAATTGAGCGGATTTGTTGAACAATTAAAAAATGCGCAGATAGGAAGAAAATGTGAAACAAAACCTTAAAGAAATGTGGAATCCTATTGACTAATTTTTAAGTTAATAAAATTAAAGAATGCATCGTTTAAATTTACGATGTTTTTTTTGCGATGTAATTAAATTAAAAAAAATATATTTTTGGCAAAAATGGTTGACAATAAAATAGAGAGACATTATAATAGAGTTAGCAGTCTAGGAAATAGAGTGCTAACAATAAAAAAATACTGTGCTAAAAAAAGGAGGGAATAATTATGAATTTTTTACCAGTAGGATTTAATAGGAATTGGGGGCGTGACTTCTTTAGTGACTTTGATGACTTTTTTAAACCAAGAGGAAGGGAGGAAAGACGGCATCAGTTGCTTCGCACTGACATATCTGAGTTAGATGACAGTTATGTTCTTGAAATGGAAGTGCCGGGAGTGGACAAAAAGAATATTTCCATCGAACTTGAAAATGGGTATCTTTCAGTTAGTGCAAAAATCAGTGAAGAAAGAACTGAAAAAGACGATGCAACCCGCTACATTAAAAAAGAAAGAAGAGAGGGAGAGGCGAAAAGAACTTTCTATGTGGGTGACATTGAAGAAAACAAACTTATTGCTTCTTGCGAGAACGGAATTTTGAAAATAACCATTCCTAAAAAAGAAGAAGAAAAACCTCAGAAAAAACAAATTGAAGTTAAATAGTTGATTTTTTTAAATCATCTTAAAAAAACTTTAAAAGACACATGTGTATTAATCACCTGTGTCTTTTTTTATTTTGAGTGCAGGTGGATGAGTTAACTTGGTTTTTTTTAAGTTGCACTATCTTTTTTTTGTTTTTATATTATGAAATAGAAAATTATCTTTAAATATAGATAATTGTATTTTTATAAAAGGATGCTATAATATGAATTTTTTAAATAGATTTGGTAATGCTTCTTGTCCGCAAAGAGGTTGCGGAAATGGTTGTGGCACTAATGCTTGTTGTTGCAGGGGTGCAACTGGACCTGCTGGTCCGCGCGGTCCAAGGGGAGATATAGGACCAACCGGTCCTGCTGGTGGTCCAACTGGTCCAACCGGTCCGACAGGGCCACAAGGTCCTCAGGGACCGCAAGGCGTTCAAGGTGTTCAAGGTCCAATTGGTCCGCAAGGAATACAGGGTGTTCAAGGTATAACCGGTTCAACTGGTCCGCAGGGTGTTCAAGGCATTCAAGGTGTGCAAGGTCCAAC
>CAYJCT010000007.1:9837-17816 GCA_964368745.1 uncultured Christensenella sp.
CCAATTCTGGGAACGCTGTCCGGAAATGCTGCCGGAGGAATTGCCATAACCTAACCATGCGTGCGCATGGAGGCGTGTGTCAAGCAAAGTTTTGACTGCCAAGCATTTTTCTGTGCAGTCTTTGTCATGCGAGCGCATGGAGGCGTGTGTCAACAAGGTGGGGACCTTGAGCCCTGTATCAAAAGTGAAGTTATCAAGTTTGATTTTTGTTCTGCAGTCTTTATCAAGGCGGGCGCCTTGAGGCGTGTGTCAAGCAAATTGAATTTTGTCATAACTGGAAACAGCAGTCTTTGCCAGGCTTAGTTTGGACTATGTGTCAAGCAGTGTTTGGACATTTAATTATTAAGCCATTTTTACTACTTTTTTTATATTTATTGGTTTTGATAAGTGTGAATAATGAAAATGAGAAAATTTCTACACTTTTTATTATGAATAAACAATATTGCAAACAGGTTGGTTTTGGCTTAAATAATTGTGCTGATAGTATACAAAAAATAAAAAACAAGAGTCGAAATATTCGGCTCTTGTTTTTATTTTATCTATTAAGTTGATCAGTTGTTATGGATGATATCTCAAGTGTTTTATATTTTTTAACACTTAAATTATCACAACATATTTTATGATTGTAAAAGTTAAAATGAAATTTTATTCACTTTGCTTTTCTACCATTTCCAACATAATGCCCATACCGTTACGCACATATATGTTAATATAGCGACCAACATCATATCTTAAGCCTTCGCAAGTTTCAGGATTAATTGAGATATCAAAACCTGCAACAGGTTTGCCTTCTTCATCAAGTGCATTATTGATATAACCACCGTTTCCGCTGGATTGGATGTATTCAACTCCACCTTCAGGTTCGCGCGCCAAGTCAGCAAATGTTTTTCCGTCTCTCTGAGGTCTATCCATATCAAGTCCATAAGTGGTTTTCATGTAGCCATCACTGCTCGGATCGTAGTATGCGGTGTAATCTGCTTCTGTTTCAAACATTCTGATGTAGCCTCTGATTTTTGAATCGGTCATTCCTTCAGCGCCTCCACTTTTCATAACAAACGCAGCGTTCACCTGAGGTATCGCACTATCGCCTTCGCCAATTTTGCCCATAACAATGGTTTTAGTTGAGCTAATCGTGTTGAAAGCACTATCAAGCGCTGTTAGTTGTTGCAACATCGCCCCACTTCCTTCATACATAGCAAACCAAGGTTCTTTTCCGGTTATTACTGATTTAATAGTTGATTCAACAACATTGACTCTTGTAGGTCTTCCGCCGTTACCGTCAGCATCATGGCCTGCATGGTCGGTAATGATTGCAGGTCCGCCCGTTCCGATAGCTTCACTGTTTTTGATTAGTACATTTTCTGCGCCCCAAAAATACATTAAAGAATTGTAACAGTTGTAAGATTTAGTGTGGTCTAGAAGATAGTTTCCGTTATTGTTATTGTTTATATCGCCACCTTCCATAAAGAAACCGTTGTAGAAGTTGTTGATTATAGTGTTGTATGCTGTAAAATCAACTAAGTGATTTTTCATAAGCAACACACCACCAGAGTTTCTAGGATCATCAACCAACTCGCCATTTCCAATAAATAGAAGGTTTTGCCAGTTTGCTTGAGTGCCTGCAGTGGTTGTTTCTTCATCTTTTGCGCCCGTTTTAAACAGAGATGTGTGAGCAACCATGAAACTTTCTTTATCACCAGTATTGATCGGGTCTCCGTCGTCGTTTATAACCATTTTAGGAAGATCTTTTGCGTTGATTGCAAAGTAGTTTCCAATAAAATTAAATTCTTCGCCATTTGCAATTTTTCTGGAATACACATAACCGTTTCGGTTATCAACCATACTGCCTGCTAGTGTTTGGTTGGTTTTTCCTCTATAAGTGGCGTAGTTAGCCATGCTTGAGGTCCAGAACCATTTTGTAGGGATGTCATTTTTTGTGATAAAAATATTGTCTTGCAAAATCAAAGAGTTAACGGTTGTGTTTTCAAGCCCCATTTCTTCTTTAATATCTGCCCATCCGTTTCCGTTATTTTCGCTGTTGTCATAAAGCGAAAGTTCTTTTGCTTCATACACGTTATAACCATCAACAACAGTTATAATTGCGGAAAACGAAGTGTCAATCTCATCATAATCTTCGTGTCTGTTAGCAGCACTTACACTAACTTTAAACACTTTGCCTTTTGCGGTTTCAGTAAACTTAAGTGTGCTGTCCATAGGATTAATAATTACGTTATCTTCAAGTGTTTGTCCTGTAAGATTTGTAAAGGTCTTGTCTGAATTTTGAACCTCTACTTTAATGGTGGTGCTAACATTTTTAACATTTGTCACCAACTCATCGTCTTCGTCGAATCCGCTTGCAAATATTCTAAAGTCAAAAGCGTTGTCGTTGCCCACATAAAGTGGCTGATCGTTATCGAAAAACTCCTCCTTTTTGTTGAATTGAGTGCCGCCATTACTTACAAAGTCGATAAGTAGTTGGCTTTTCAAGGATGTTATAGCAGTTAAGTCTGCCTCAGTTGGAACAACTTTAATGTTAACTTTGAAGGAATATTCGCCATAAGTTATGGTAAGTTCCTGATTGCCCAAAGTATAGATGTCAATTTCACTTAGTGTTAAGTCAGAAACTGCAACATCTTTTGTTTTATTGTCCGAATACTTGAAAGTCACAATTAAGTTGCTGGTGTCTAATTCTTCGCCACGAACAATAGTTGTTTGAATGGTTCCAGATTTTATGAAAGCAGAGGAGATTTCAGGATCTCCACATGCTGTAAATATGAAAGCGCATACAAAGCAGACCATTAAGGTGGCTAGCATTTTTGACAATTTTTTCATGTTTTTTTCTCCTTTATTTTTTTTTATTTTTTTAACTAAATAGTTATTTAGCCCAGATTATAACATCGCAATAAACGCGACTGCCGTCAGTTGCCATAATTTTTACGTTTAGTACAACTCGGCCATAAAACACAATAACACCTGTTTCGTTTCCTGCCTCATTTGTGAGAAATTTGGCTCTTGTTGTGCTGGTGTCATACACAATCTTTATTTTATTATTGGATGCGTTGTCGGGTTTCACATCCCACGTTAGCATCGCAATTGTGCCGGTGAGAGTTTCTTCGTCGCCTGCTCCAATAAAAGGAACTTCAATTAATTTTTGCCCTTGATTTTCTTTTACCACTACAAACTCATCGGTCTCGTTGGTGCAAATAATTTCTGAAACGGAAATCACTTCGTTAAAAATTACCGATTTCATCCCGAATATGGAGATAATCACAATCGACGCGACATAGATTATGGCAATTAAAACAACGGTGGATTTTTTCATGCTCTCTCCTTAAAATACACTTTGATTTTGTCCACATACATCCACACTCTAAAAAGTAGGAATGCAACTGCGAAAATTCCCAGCCTAATCCAAACCATATTCATTCCTTCAGGAATAAAAAACAGTGTGCCGATTGCCACTAATGTAGAGATTAGTAGAGCAGACAGCGTGGTTTTGGTTTCGTTGGGGTTGTTTAGATGCGTGCCTGTGGTTTTGTAGTGTTCAGTTTGCGGGTTCATGATGTCGCGCTCTGCCGACCAAAGCAAGTGGCTAATGTAAAACATTTCCAGCACCAAAAATATGGTAAGGGTGGGAATTAGCCCAAAATTTGTGAATGATGTGAAGATAAACACCGAGATAAACAGCGAAATGCTCACAACAGTTGCTTGTAATATCAGCCTATATGTAAGAGTCTTTAAATAGGGTGACGGGTTGGTTTTTTGCAGATAACTGGATTCGCCGTCCATGCTGAAAATGCGCGCAATCGATTCGTTGGAAGAAAGGGCTAATAGCAACATCATTAAAATGTTAAACATAACCGTTAAATAGGTGCCAGTAAGCCTTGTGTCCATAGCAGAATAGATTTTGTTTAGTAAAAAGATGGAAATAGGCAGTCCCAAAAAGATAAAAATCAAGTTATAAAAGCGTTCAGGGTTTCTATAGGTTAGCAAAGTGTCCTTTATAATAGTGGATGTGAAAATGGAGCGTTTTTTATTTTTTATAATTTTTTTGTTTGTTGTCTTTTTGAACTCAAAAGGGAAACTGCACATTTTGAAAAATAGGGGACGCACGATGATGTAGGTGATTGCTGCAACAACTACGATTGCCACTACTAACAACAATGTGTAGAGCATTTGGCGCGCAGTAAACAGATGATTTATCACGCCATATCGGTTGCCCGCCATAATCAGTGTTAACCATGTGAATGGCAGGAAGGTGGTTGTGAAGTTTTTCAAAAACACTTGCACTTTTAAAAAGGTGGTGCTCCATGTGCCAATCAGGTCAAAGTTAACGGGGATTGCGTCTATAACTGAAACAAGCCCCCACGCGAAAAGTGCAATAAAGGAAACCATAACCACAAGTTCTAGTATTTTGTTTTGTTTGATAAACATGCTGATAAACATTGCAGGAATGGAAAGCAGTGCGCTTAGCATTACCACTAAAGCGGTGATAAGTAGCAGCGCGATTGGCAACCATAAAAAGAAAGGAAGAGTCATTTTGTTTATCAGGCCATACGCCACAAACAGCGGTAAGATAAAGTTGATGTTTTTTAGCAGTTCATAAACATAAAACACCATTAACTTTGATGTGAAAACCACACCTCGTTTCACTGGCATAGTAAGCAGCAGAGCGTTATCTTTGCTGAAATACAAACTTTTCATAATAGATAGTGTTGCCACTAAAATAGAAAGTGAAAGCAGCACTGTGAAAATCACTGTTAGCACCGATTGAGGAATACCCGACATGGTGTGAACCAATCTGAAAAAACTCATAACATAAAAAGCCAAGTAGATTATTGCAGTGAACACAAAAAACTTCAAACACGAAAGCACCACTTTAAATATGGTTTGCTTTGTGCTTTTGGCAAAAGAAAAATCAATTTTGTCTTTCATTTGCATCGCAAACAGCGTTCTAATGTTTCTTGTTTGCGACTGCCATAAATTTTTTAAACTCGTCATAATATACCTTTACTTTTTTATCTTTGCGCCAGTGTTTGTCTTAAGCCCTTTTTTATTGGTGCTAGTTTTAACAGTTTTAGCAGACTTTTTCACGTTGTCATTGTTGTCGACTGCAATTTTTTCCTCTTCTTTTATAACTTTAACTTTTTCAATGGGAGATTTGGTTAGTTTTAAATAGAAATCTTCTAGTGTTGTGGTTTTTTGAATTTCTTTTAAATCCGCGCTTGTTAAAATAATTCCTTGCTTTATTATGGCAATACGGTCACATGTTTGTTCCACCACATCAATTAAGTGACTGCTGAAAAACACTATGTTTCCATTTTTTGCGTGTTCTTTCATGCATTTTTTAACCTGAAAAATACTATGAGGGTCAAGACCGGTCAGCGGTTCGTCGAGGATCCATACTTTAGGATTGTGGACAAGCGCCGAGATAATCGTTATTTTTTGTTTCATGCCGTGGCTATAAGTCTTTATTTGATTATCAAAAGAGCCTTCCATTTCAAACAGTTCGACATACTTTGTTATTGCAGCATCGCGGTCTTGTTGACTAACCTCATACAGATTTGCAATGTAATTGATAAATTCGCGCCCTGTTAGTTTTTCATATAGAGCATAGTGGTCAGGCACATATCCAATTTGCTTTTTTGCCATTTCGGGTTGAAGGTCCACGTCGTAGCCACACACCTCAATTTTTCCTTGTGTTATGGGCTGAATACCCACCACACTTTTTATGATTGTGCTTTTTCCTGCGCCGTTGTGTCCCAAAAATCCAAAAATCTCGCCGCCCACAATATGTAGGTTTGCGTCTTTTACGGCATAAGTTTTGCTTTTGCCATATCTTTTTGAAAAATTGTTTAGCACAATGCTTGTTCCAGCGTCCTTGTTCATCGGTTCCTCCTTACTTCTACCATTTAATGCACTAAGCAGTGCAAGTTCATCTAGTTTTATTTGTTTTTTCCTACCTTTTATATCAATCAGAGTGTCTTCCAAAGAATACATAGATTCATACACAAACCACACTCCCGCACCGAGTGCGACGTATGTAATGAAGAACAAGAATTGATAAATCGGATAGAATAAAAATTGCAACTCTCCAATGTTAAACTCAAAAGTCGACTTTCTCAAATTTGTTGCCCATTTGCCCAGTTTGTCTGCGATAAAATCGCTGTTTATAAAGAAATAGTCAACTTGCTGATAGTTGGAGAACCATGCGTTTAGAATGAGTACTAGAGTGAAATAGATTGCAAATCCCACCATGGAATAATAAAACTGTTTTAGCCGCGGTCGCGAATATACGCCTAGCATTACAATTAGGATAGGCATGAAAAACGCGATATAGTGGCTGAGATAAAATTCCACTGTGGTGGTCGATAGCAAGTTCGCGCTGTCGGCATAGTTGGGCATAATCATTGCAAGAAATGCGCCAAATACATTTATGAAGTAGGTGAAGTAGAACAGTTTTTCCCATTTAAAAATTAAGCACAGAGGAATTATGTACAGCGCGGTGTTACAAAGGTGAAGAGGTAGTCCTCTAACAGAAGTGAAGGAATCAAATCTTCTAAAGATGCTAAAGGAAATTAGCATTCCCAAACTTAAGTATATCAAAGCACCACGGATGTCGTGTTTGTTTTTCTTGCGCAGTATCATATAAATAGCAAATGGGATAAGTATGGAAAAATATAGTATCCACCTATGTGGAAAAGAGAAGTCTTTAAGCACAACTGTGTAGTTTAGATGTCCGAAAAAAGCTGATAAAATGTAGGGTGGCATAGTGGCAAAAAGCATTGGCAGCATCCAAGTAAATGCAAATCTGTCTTTTTTGGCAACATTAAATTTGCCTTTTTCCATAAACACAAGCAGAGAATAAGAAAGCAGCATCGCCAATTCGATACCCAGCAGAAACATTCTGGTGTTAAAGACGGAGTTATAATCTTCACCCACAATTCCCATCGACACGCTCTTTATAAAAATCAAACACAGAGCAGCAACGATTAGGCAATAGTATTTTATCAACGCTTCTAATTTTGAGTTGCTAAAAAAGGGATATAGCACAACCAACAGCACAGCCGAGTTGAGAGCCCAGTTTAACAGCAACGATGAAACGGTTAAAAATGTACTATCAATGGGGGAGTTTTGTAACATAAAAATATTGCTTAAAGCGTCGCGTCCTAGCATAAAGCGAAAGAAAAATACTCCCGCTAAAACTAGCGACAAAGTGCGATAAACTTTATTTGAAATGTCAAGACCTTTTTTTCTTGCAAGATAATATAGAAATGCAAAAGCCAAAAAGGTTACAACAAAAATTATCAACTGAGTAATCAAAACTAACTTCCTCCTAAAATAAAGGTTGTTTTGAATTTGCTATTATTTATTATGTGCAGTTGTTTTGCTAATAATAAACAAAGTGTAGCAAATAATAAAACAAAACCTCTTTTAAAGAAAAATCTTTAAGTGCCCAAAGGATGCAACCGCGAATTTAGAAAAAACAGTGTCGCGCTTTCAACACTTTTAAAAAAGTTTTAATTTTAACAAATTAGTTTTGATTGAATTATATAAACCGCTTTTTTACTTGCGGTGTTTATGGCTTGTCTTTTAAAGATAAATTTTATTTTGGTTATGCAGATTTTATGGATATAAAAAGCATAAATCATCAAAAATGATTTAACTTCAGAAACCAAAAGAAATAAATTAACAGAAACCAACACCAGACTTAGCATTTGAGATAAGTGAGATGCTGATTTTATGGATAGACTAAACTCGGCAAGTGCACTGTCTATGCGCTTAATGTTTAGGTTTTCAAAAAAATATCGGTATTCATTTAAGACATTTTTGTCCAAAAACACAATTAACACTGCAAAAAGCAGCGCAGCATTAATACTGTATTTCAAAATGGAGTTATTGAATTTTGTTTTTAAATTTTTAAAACCATAAAGATTCATAACATTTCCAATGTCTTGTAAAATTACACACATTATAAC
>CAYJCT010000008.1:0-16305 GCA_964368745.1 uncultured Christensenella sp.
AATGAATTGTTATTTGTTTTATTTTTTTTTACCTTTTTTTATTAACATTATTATTGTGTGTATTTTGTTGACAAAAGAGGTAGAAAAAGGTAAATTTATATTAGTAAATTAAAAATATTTGTATATTAAGGGGTTTCTATGGGTGGAGAGAACACAAACCCAGATTCAAAAAAACTACTTAGGTTAAGTAATTTAATTAATCTGATTGCTTTTTTGGGTGTGGCTTTTTTTGTGGTGTTAATCATGTATTTAATGATTGATGTTACAACTGACCAAGATGCATATACTGTAAATGATTTTATTGTTTTGGGCACTATATCGCAAGTGCCAATGTTATTGCTGATTATCAACACATTTTTTGGGTTCATCGCGGGCATATTTATGCTGACTTCCAAATCTTATTTAGGAAAATCAAAGCAAGTTAGCACATTTAACATTATAAACATAATCTCAGTACCTTTTTGTGTTGTTTGTTTGTTTTTGCTAAAACCCGCAGCATCTCCCGACTTTGCCGCTATTATTTGGCTGGCAAGAGTGCTATCGGTTATTTGGTTAGGGCTAATTTATTTTCAAATTTGCATTTCCAAAAAATTTGCAGTTATCAACGCAGATGAAAAGGCAAGTATCGCTGCTCAAAAAGAGGCAGACAGGCTAGAGGATTTGGCAGAAGAAGAGCGCATAAAAGCCGAGAGAGAAGAAAAGAAAAAACAGAAAGCAGAAAAGCGCGCTCAAAAAATTGAGCAGGCAAAGTTGGAAAAAGAACAGCGCGAAAGTGAAAGGTTGGAAGCGGAAAAAGCGCAGGCTTTGGCTGTTTCGTCGCCTAGTATAACGGCGGATGGAGTGCAGGGTGCGGAAGAGGTGGGAGAAGCGCAGAGTTTCTCTCGAGTTTCGGCTCCGCCACGATTAAAAATAAATATATTAATCACATCGGGCATTGCGCTTGTGGCTATGCTTGTTTTAATACTTATTGACATGACAAATGCTACTGAATTGCAACGCGTGAATTTTGCAATGATATTATTTTTGTTTTTGCCTGCAGTGGCTTTGCAATTCGTGTTTCAAGGCATTGATTTTATTAGGGTATTTAAAAAATATTTCAAACTTTTTGGTGTTGCGCTTATTGTGATTTCGCCTTTTGCTGCGGGTGCGGTGATTGCGTCTCATGTAACAGATGCAAACTACTTTTTGATAACATTGGGCAATCTTAATCCTTTTGGAAAATTAAATTTTTATGATGGAATTATGCAACTATTAGAGTTTGTCACGATGTCAGCAGGTGCCGTTATTCCATACTATGAAGGCTACACTTTTGCGGGATTTGTTCAAAATGGTGTGGCGTTAGGGTATATTTTAGGTGTTCCGCTTTACTTTTTAATTCCCTATCTTTTTGACAGAAAAAAATATTTGCGTTGGACTATAAAAATTAAGCACTATGTGTGTTTACTAATCGTGCCAATTAGTGTGGTGGTGTTTACTGCTTTAATGGTTTATTTAATCATTATGATGTTTGTTGTTGGTTATAGAATTTTCATTGGTGGGCAACAAAGCGGCAGACCTACCGGTTCATCGGCAAACAAAAGTGTGTCACCTGCTTTTAACCATATAAAAAGAATCGAGATTGTGGAAGAGGGAATTTCCACCTATATTTTGGATTTAGACACCGGTAGATCACACAAAATTTACAACTTTAACCGCAACACAGGTTATTTTGAAGATGACAAACAACACATTTATTATTATGATCACAGAGCAAGAAGTGGCGACCATGTATTGCGAAATATAAAGACAACAGGCACATACAGAGAAGATGGTCATTCTACATACGAAACTGACAAATAACCGTATGGCTTTTGATAAAATTAAAGGTAATAAAAAAATATAAATTTAATGTGACAAAAATCACAATAAAAAAAACATAAGCCCCGTGAACATTCACGGGGACTATTTTCGTTAAATAAGTTTTTTTGCAGTTGGTCGATTGTTGAAATATCAGTTGGTCGATTGTTGTAATAGATGTGTTTTAGTTGGTTGTTTTTTCAATTCTTTCCAAATTTTTCATATTTGTTCGCTCTGTTTTAAATATGTTTTTGAGTTTTATCGTCAATTCTTTTTTGCAGTGCAAAGTTTAATTGTATTTTTGAATATCGCGTCAAGTTTGTTTTTGAGTTATTTCGTCAATTTGTTCCGCTTTGTCAAAATCTATTTTCGAGTTTCATTTCAAATTTGTTCCGTACTGTTTTAGATTTATTTTGGAGTGTTTCAAATATGTTTTTGAGTTTTATCGTCAATTCTTTTTTGCAGTGCAAATGATTATTGTGTGTTTTGAATATTACTCTCAACTTAGTTTTTCTTATATTATATATTATATATATATATTTATATATTATAGCCTTATTATACTAGGCTGGTTTTGGTTTAATTGTAATTTGAAGTTTTAGACATACCAGAGTAGTTTTTGTTTAATTGTAATTTAGAGTTTTTAATATACTAGTCTGGTTTTGGTTGGATTGCAATTTGAGATTTTGTAAAAGATTGGCGATATTGTTTTGGGGCAGGAGGAAAGTGAGTAAATATTTTATAATTTTTTTTAAAAAACTGTTGACAAAAGATATGCTATGAAGTAAAATAATAACGCTGTTCAATTATGGTTGCGCAAAGTTACCTTGTAATTTGCCACATTGCAGGGATAATTTGGGCAATTTTTAGTGTTTATACTAGATATAAACGATCACATCTACGGGCTTACTTCGTCCATATGATTTGCAGCGATTTTTTTTGGAAAATGGTGCGGTACACACGGTGCGGTGTTGTAAAATAGCCCCATATAAAGCCGAAAAATAGATGTGAGAAAATTAATTTTTAAATTTATAACAATTTTTAAGGAGAAAAAATTAATGGCAACTCAAAAAATTAGAATTAAATTAAGCGCTTATGACCACAGTTTAATTGACGGGGCATGCAAAAGAATCATTGACACTGCTCTTAAATTTGGCGCTAACATTAGTGGTCCAATTCCGCTTCCTACTAAAAAAGAAGTGGTAACAGTTATCCGCGCTCCTCACAAGTATAAGGACTCGCGTGAGCAATTTGAAATGAGAACACATAAAAGGCTGATTGATATCTATAGCCCATCGTCTAAAGCAGTTGACGCTCTTATGAGATTAGAACTTCCTGCTGGCGTTGATATCAACATTAAGCTATAATTACAGTTGGAGGGATTATTTACAATGAAAAAGGCAATTTTAGGCAAAAAACTTGGCATGACTCAAATTTTCAGCAACATTGGGCTTGTTGTTCCTGTGACTGTGATTGAGGCAGGACCATGTTTTGTTACGCAAATTAAAACTATAAATAAAGACGGCTATGATGCTGTTCAATTGGCTTTTATGGATGCTAAAGAAAAATCTTTGAACAAACCTGTTCTTGGTCAGTTCAAAAAAGCAGAAGTGGCTCCTAAAAAAGTTATCAAAGAATTTAGGCTGGTTGACCATCAACTAGCACTTGGAGACAAGGTTACTTGCGACATCTTCGCCGAAGGCGACTTGGTGGATGTTACTGGTAGGACTAAAGGTCGTGGCTTTACTGGTGCCATCGTTAAATGGAACTTTAAAAAACAAAAGATGTCTCACGGTGGTGGACCTATTCACAGACATGTGGGCTCGATTGGTTCTTCTGCAGGTCAATCTAAGGTGTTTAAAGGCAAAAAGATGGCTGGAAGATATGGTAACGACCAAGTTACTATCCAAAACTTACAGGTTGTTAAAGTGGACGCTGACAGAAATATTATTCTTGTTAAAGGCGCAGTTCCCGGACCTAAAGGTTGTTTAGTTTCTATTAAAAATGCAGTGAAGGCAAATTAACGAAGGGAGAAAAATAGAATGGCTAATATTAAAGTATATAATATTTTAGGCGAAGAGAGCGGCTCTATTAAAGTTGACGATTCTGTTTTTAAACAGGTTTACAACGAACCGCTTATTCACCAAGTTATAGTTGCTTATTTGGCAAACCAAAGACAAGGCACAAAAAGCACATTGACTCGCGCAGAAGTGAGAGGACATGCTAAAAAACCTTGGCGTCAAAAGGGAACAGGCAGAGCAAGACAAGGATCATCGAAGGGACCTCAATGGAGAGGTGGTGGCGTGGTGTTTGCTCCAAAACCTCGCGACTTTTCAAAGAAAGTCAACAAAGAAGCAAAGAGAGTGGCGTTTAGAAGTGCAATCAGCACAAAACTTGCTAACAACGAAATTATCGTGCTGGACGAGTTGGTGCTAAAAGATGCTAAAACAAAACTGTTTGTGGAAGTGTTGAAAAACTTAAAAATCGAAAAATCCGCAATTTTTGTTACTAACAACATCGACGACACCATTATGCGTGCGTCAGCAAACTTGCAAAAAGTGGATATTACCACTGCAAACTTGCTAAATGTTTACGACATTGTTAGTTGCAACAAATTGGTGTTGACAAAGGACGCTATTAAAACTATTGAGGAGGCTTATAGAAAATAATGAAAAGTTATGATATTATTATAAGGCCCATACTAAGTGAAAAAAGTTATGCGGACATTCCTAACAAAAAATACACTTTTGAAGTGGCGAAAAAAGCAAATAAGATTGAAATTAAAGAGGCCGTGGAAGAAATCTTTGGTGTTAAAGTGGCATCTGTTAATACATGCAACACTGACGGCAAATTAAAAAGACAAGGAAAAACTCAAGGGTACACTTCAGATTACAAAAAAGCGTTTGTTCAACTTAAAGCAGACAGCAAACCTATTGAATTTTTCGAAAGTCTATCATAATAATTGGTTTTAAGTATAGGAGGATATTATGGCAATTAAAACTTACAATCCCACATCTCCTGCAAAAAGGTTTTTTACCTCGGCTTCATTTGATGAAGTAACAAAAAAATCACCTGAAAAATCACTTTTGGTTTCCAAAAAGAAAAATGCAGGTCGAAACAATCAAGGTAAAATAACTGTTAGACACAGAGGTGGCGGTAACAGAGTAAAATACAGAATTATTGATTTTAAAAGAAACAAAGATGGCATACCTGCAAAAGTTGCCGGAATTGAATATGATCCAAACCGTTCGGCTTACATTGCACTTCTTAATTATGTTGACGGCGAAAAAAGATACATTTTAGCACCTAAAGGTCTAAATGCGGGTGACACTGTTATGAGTGGCGAGGGCGCTGAAATCAAAGTTGGAAACGCGCTAAAGTTGAAAGATATGCCTGTGGGCAGTGTAATTCACAACATCGAAATGTTTCCTGGCAAAGGTGGACAACTTGTTCGCTCGGCAGGCATGAGTGCAAGACTTATGGCTAAAGACGAAAAATATGTTACCATCAAGTTGCCGTCGGGAGAAACCAGACTTGTTCCTGCAGCATGCATGGCAACGCTAGGCACTGTGGGCAATGTGGAGCATGAAATCATCTCACTTGGTAAAGCGGGAAGAGTGCGTCACATGGGAATTCGTCCAACTGTTAGAGGTTCTGTAATGAATCCGGTTGACCATCCACATGGTGGTGGTGAGGGCAAAAGTCCTGTTGGTAGAAAATCTCCGCTTACTCCTTGGGGCAAACCTGCTCTTGGAAAGAAAACTAGAAATAACAAAAAAGCTAGCACTAAACTTATTATTAAGCGTGTTAATTAGGAGTGAATATGAGTAGGTCATTAAAGAAAAAACCTTTTGTTGAACAAAGGTTAATGAGTAGAATTGTAAAACTTAACGAGAGTGGTAAAAAACAAGTTGTTAAAACTTGGAGTAGATCTTCTACTATTTACCCTGAGTTTGTGGGTCACACTATTGCTGTGCATAACGGATTGAAACATATTCCTGTTTACTGCACCATTGATATGATTGGTCACAAACTGGGCGAATTTTCTCCCACTCGTAACTTCAGAGGCCATGCCGCTGGCAAAAAAACTACAAAGGGCAGAAAGTAAGGGGGATAAATCATGGCTAAGAGAATTAGAGAAAAATCTGCAAAAGTTGCGGAAAATAGAGACACTCGCCCCTATGCTGTTGCAAGATACATCCGCATGGGTGCAAGCAAAGCAAAGCGCGTGTTAGACCTGATTAAAGGCAAAAAAGCGGTTGAAGCTAGTGCTATTTTGGATATTACTCCAAGTGCCACCACTTTGGTTGTTAAAAAAGTGCTAATGTCGGCTATTGCTAACGCTGAAAACAACAAGGGATTGAGTAAAGACGATTTGTTTGTTGCTGAGGCTTATGCAAACCAAGGACCATCTTTTAAACGGGTTAAGTTTAGAGGTAGAGGTGGCGTTGATACTATTATTAAAAGAACCTGTCATATTACTATCGTTTTAGACAGTGCTACAAAATAATTAGAAGGAGTTTTGTTTAGTATGGGACAAAAAGTTAATCCACATGGTTTTAGAGTGGGTGTTAATAAAGAATGGAGTTCTTCATGGACTGCAAGCAAAAAAGAATTTGCCAATCTGATTTTGGAAGACAAAAAAATCAGAGATTTTATTAACAAAAAACATATCAATTCTAGCGTTTCTAAAATTATGATTGAAAGAACTGCTAGTAGACTTATCGTTGATATCTTCACTTCCAGACCGGGTGTTATGATTGGCACAAAAGGTGCTGGTGTTGAAGAATTGAAAAATGATATTATAAAAATTACTAACAACAAAAATGTTAGTATTAACATTAAAGAAGTGAAAAAACCTGATCTTGATGCTAAAATTGTTGCTCTTAGCATGTGTCAACAACTAGAAAAAAGAATGGGTTTTAGAAGAGTTATGAAAATGGCTATGCAAAGAATCATGCGCGCAGGCGCTGATGGCTGCAAAGTTATGGTTAGTGGAAGACTAGATGGTGCGGAAATTGCCAGAAGTGAACACTATCAGGAAGGCAGATTGCCTTTGCATACTCTTAGAGCAGACATTGACTATGCTTCTTGCGAAGCGCAAACCACTTTTGGAATACTGGGAGTTAAAGTTTGGATTTTTAAAGGTGAAATTTTGGGAAAAAAATCTCCCGTTTATCTTTCCAACTCTCAATCTGTTGAGGGAGGTGACAAGTAATGTTAATTATGCCTAGAAGAGTTAAAAGAAGAAAACAACATAGGGGCAGAATGAGTGGTGTTGCTACTCGTGGCAACAAACTAGCTTATGGTGACTATGGTCTTGTTGCAACTGAACCGTGCTGGCTGAAACCTAATCAGGTGGAAAGCGCGCGTATTGCAATTAACAGATACATCAAAAGAGGTGGTCAAGTTTGGATAAACATTTTCCCTCACAAATCTGTTAGTAAAAAACCTGCCGACACCCGTATGGGTAAAGGTAAAGGCTCTCCAGAATTTTGGGTGGTTGTTGTTAAGCCCGGAAGAGTGCTTTTCGAGTTGTCGGGAGTGAGTGCAGAAGTTGCTAAAGAAGCAATGAGACTGGCTAGTCACAAGTTGCCTTGTAAAACTAAATTCGTGGTAAGAAGCGAAGAAACTAATAAAGGTGGTGACGCAAATGAAAGCTAATAATTTGAGAGATATGACTGACAATGAGTTGAATAAAAAGTTGAAAGAACTAAAACAAGAACTTTTTAACCTTCGTTTTTCTAATGCTACTGGTCAACTTTCTAATCCTATGCAGATTAATAATTGCAAAAAAGATATTGCAAGAATTAAGACTATTATCACTGAAAGAGAACGCAAAAATATAAAGGTTAATGCTTAAATTTAGCATTGGAGGATATGATGGATAATATTATTGAAAATAAACGAAATCTTAGAAGAACAAGAATTGGCGTTGTTTCTAGCAATAAAATGGATAAAACCATTACTGTTTCTGTTGTGGAAAATAAAAGACATCCTCTTTATAGTAAAGTTTACAAAGTTACTAAAAAGTTTAAGGCTCACGATGAAAAAAATGAGTGCAACATTGGAGATACTGTTGAGATTATGGAAACCAGACCACTTAGCAAAGACAAATATTTCCGTTTAGTAAGAATTATAGAGAGAGCAAAATAAGGAGTAAAAGATTATGATTCAACCACAAACTATATTAAAAGTCGCTGACAACAGTGGCGCGAAAAAAATTATGTGTATTAGAATCTTGGGTGGTTCTTTTAGAAGAAGTGGCAACATTGGTGACATTATTGTTGCATCCGTTAAGTCGGCAACTCCAGGTGGCGCTGTTAAAAAGGGCGATGTTGTTAAAGCGGTTGTTGTTAGAACCAGCAAAGGCGTTTCTCGTCCTGACGGCTCTTACATTAAATTCGACGACAATGCTGCTGTTATTATTGATAATCAAAAATTGCCTAAAGGTACCAGAATTTTTGGGCCAATCGCAAGAGAACTTAGGGAAAAGGGATTTATGAAAATTATTTCTCTTGCTCCTGAAGTGCTGTAAAAGGAGAAAGTTATGACATTGAATGTGAAAAAAGGTGACACAGTTTTAGTTATTGCCGGCAAAGACAATGGCAAAACTGGCAAAGTGCTGTCTGTTTTACCGTCTGACGAAGCAGTGGTTGTTTCGGGAATTAACATTATTGCTAAGCACAAAAAACCTAGAAAAGCCAACGAAAAAGGCGGAATCATGAAAGGCGAAGGCAAAATCCATGTTAGCAATGTTCAGGTTGTTTGTCCTACTTGCAACAAGGCAACAAGGATAGCACATGCACTAATCGATGACAAAAACATGAGAAAGTGCAAAAAATGCGGTGCAATAATTGAGACGGCTAAAGTTAAAAAAGAAGCAGCAAAATCTGCTAAAACTGAAACCAAAAAATCTACTGCACCAAAGGCTGCAGTTACTAAAAAAGATAGCAAAACTGAAACTGTATCTGTTAAGAAAACGGTTAAAAGTGCTATCAACGACACTACAAAAGTAAAAACCAGCAAACCTGCTGCAACTAAAAAAGCAGTTAATACATCAAGCAAAATTTCAAGTAAAGGATAAGGAGGAACTATTAAATGGCAGTTAAAAAATCAAAAGATATGCAAGAACATTACGCAAAAGTTGTAGTTCCTGCTATCATGAAAGAAAATGGTTACAAAAACCGTTTGCAAGTTGCTAAAATTGAAAAGATTGTTTTAAACCGTGGTCTTGGCGATATTAAAGACAATGCTCAGGCTTTCAACAAATCGGTGGAAGAATTGGCACTTATATCGGGTCAAAAACCTGTTGTGACAAAAGCAAAAAAATCAATCTCGAACTTTAAGTTGAGAGAGGGCAACAAAATTGGTGTTAAAGTTACACTTAGAGGCAAAAAAATGTATGAATTTTTGCACAGACTTATCGCAATTGCTCTTCCTCGTGTGAGAGATTTTCAAGGACTTTCTGAAAAAGCGTTCGACGGCAAAGGCAACTTTGCACTAGGGCTTAAAGAACAATTAGTGTTCCCAGAAATAAGTTATGAAAAAATCGATAAAATTAGAGGACTGGATGTGGTTATCGTTACTACCGCTAAAACAAATGGAGAGGCTAAACAACTGTTGGAATCTATGGGTTTGCCTTTCAGAAAGAAGTAGGGGGAAAGGAGAAAAAATGGCAAGATTAGCTTTAAAACAAAAACAACAAAAAACACAAAAGTTTTCTACCAGAGAATACACTAGGTGCAATGTTTGTGGTCGTCCACATTCCGTACTGAAGAAATATGGACTTTGCAGAGTGTGTTTCAGGGAAATGGCGCACAAAGGCGAAATTCCCGGTGTTAGAAAATCGAGTTGGTAAAAGGAGATACATTATGATAGTTACAGATCCTATAGCAGATATGCTTACTAGAATGCGCAATGCATTGAACGCAAAACATAAAAGTGTTTCCGTTCCCACATCTAAAATCAAATTGGCAATTGCTTCCCTTTTGCTTGACGAAGGTTATATTTCTTCTTATAAATTGGAAGGCGAAGGTATGAAATCGTCTATTGTTATCGATTTTAAATTTGGCCCTAAGGGCGAAAAAGTTATTAATGGTTTGAAAAGAATTTCCAAACCGGGTCTTAGAATTTATGCAGGAGCGCAAGACTTACCAAAAGTTATCAATGGTCTTGGCATTGCTATTGTTTCTACAAGTAAAGGATTAATGACAGATAAGCAGGCTCGCACTCAAAACATGGGTGGTGAAGTGTTGGCTTTTGTGTGGTAAGGGGGAAATTATGAGTAGAATTGGTAAATTACAAATCGAAATTCCACAGGGCGTAAGTGTTGTGCGTGATGAATCAAATGTGGTTTCAGTGACAGGGCCGTTGGGCACACTTTCTCGTGAAATTCATCCTAAAATTGAAACTAAAATTGAAGAAAATGTGCTAACTGTTGAAAACAACAACCCTGAAAAACAATATAGAGCCTATCACGGTCTTTACAGACAACTTATCAACAATATGGTTGTGGGTGTGAGCAAAGGCTATGAAAAAAGACTTAAAGTGAACGGCGTTGGTTTCAAAGTTGTACAAAACGGCAACGACATAACGCTTCACATCGGATTCTCGCATCCTGTTTTGGTTAAAGCAATTGATGGAATCAAACTTTCATGCGATAAAAATCTGGTTATTGTAAACGGCATTAACAAAGAATTAGTAGGTCAGTTTGCTGCAAAAATCAGGGCTATTAAACCGGTGGAACCATATCATGCTTATGGCATTAGTTACAGCGATGAAGTGGTTGTTAGAAAAGAAGTAAAAAGTGGTAAAAAATAATAAAGGAGTAGGAAAGGGTTATTATGATTAATAAATTGGATAAAAACGAAGACAGAAAAATCAGAGCAAAACGCGTTAGACAAAAGGTTTCGGGAACAAATGAGCGTCCTAGACTTAATGTTTTTAAAAGTTTGAGCCAGATTTACTGTCAAATTATTGACGATACAAAAGGCGTAACTTTGGTTAATGCTTCCTCTCTTGACAAATCACTTGCTTCTAAATTGGAAGGCAAAAATAAAACAGAGATATCTTTTATGGTGGGCGAAGCGGTTGCTAAGGCTGCTATCAAAAAGGGTATTAAAAAAGTTGTTTTTGACAGAGCAGGCTATATTTATACTGGTAGAGTGAGAGCTGTTGCAGACGGCGCTCGTGCCGGTGGACTGGACTTTTAGGGGGAGATATTATGGAAAATAATCAAAAGAATACATTTGAAAGAAAGCCTTTCGATAAAAGACATACTGGCGACAAAAGAGGACCTCGCAGAGAAAAAGAAGTGGATCCAATCGCTAGTAAATTGGTTAATGTTAACCGCGTTACCAAGGTTGTTAAAGGTGGACGCCACATGAGATTTACCGCTCTTGTTGTTGTGGGTGACAATGCTGGCAAAGTTGGCGTGGGCACAGGCAAAGCAAGTGAAGTTCCTGCTGCTATTGAAAAGGCAACTGCAAGTGGCAAAAAAAGCATGATTACTGTACCACTTGAGGGAGGCACAATTCCTCACGAGGTTATCGGCAGATTTGGCACCAGCCAAGTTAAACTTATTCCGTCTAAAGAGGGAACGGGTGTTATTGCAGGCGGTTCGGTTAGACCGGTTGTGGAACTTTGCGGAATTAAAGATATCACTGCAAAAGCGTATGGCTCCCGAAACAAAACCAACTGCGTTAAGGCAACTCTTGATGCGCTAATGCAATTGCGTTCCAAAGAGGAAGTTGCTGCTCTTCGTGGTAAAACCGTTGAAGAGATATTATAGGAGGAAAAGTTATGGCAGAGAATATTAAAAAAGATGTAGTTGAACAAAAAACTACTAAAACTACAACAACAAAAAGCCCTAGTGCTACTTCCACTCCAAAGGCGAAACCCGCTGCTACTAAAACTACAACTGCTGAAGTTAAAACAGTGAAACCAGCATCGGAAAAACAGGTTGCAGTTGCTGACGCAAAAAAGGCTGACGCTAAAACAGTAAAGACAGTGGCTACTAAAACTGACGCAAAAAAAGTGGAAACAAAAATTTCTGAAACCACCAAAACTGCGGCAGTAAAAACCACGACTGCAAAAACTGTGGAAATTAAAGCAGAAACAAAAAAAGAAAAGACAGATGTAGTTGTGCAGTCTAAAACTGAGGACACTGCTACTGCAAAAAAAGTGGAAACTAAAGTTACAGTTGAAAAACAGCCAAAGGCAGAAGTGAAAAAAACTATTAGAGTAACATTAGTTAAAAGCCCTATCGGCTATAACAAAAGACAAAAAGCCACAGTTGCGGCTCTTGGTCTAAAAAAATTAAATTCTTGCAATGATTTAGTGGATAACGCTTGCGTGCGTGGCATGATTTTCAGCGTTAAACACCTAGTTATTGTTGAAGAGATAAAGTAGGAGGCATTTTTATGAAATTACATCAATTGGCCCCGGCTCCAAATTCACAAAAATCCAGAAAAAGACTGGGTAGAGGCATGGGTTCTACTTTTGGCAAAACATCTGGTAAAGGTACTAAAGGTCAAAACTCCAGAAGTGGCGGCGGAGTGCGTTTGGGATTTGAGGGCGGACAAATGCCACTTATCAGAAGATTACCAATGCGTGGGTTTAATAATAAAGACTTTAAGAAAGAATACAACATTATTAATGTTAGTCAACTGGAAGTTTTTGATAACAAAACTGTTGTTACTGAAGAATTTTTGATGGAAAAAAATATTTTATCAAAGAAAGCCCCTTATGGTTTAAAAGTATTGGGAAATGGAAATTTGTCGAAGTCAATAACTGTTAAAGCAACAAAATTTTCTGAAAGTGCAATACAAAAAATTAATCATGCTGGTGGCAATGTAGAGGTGTTATAATGTTTAAAACTCTCGTTAATGCTTTTAAAATTAAAGACATCAGGAACAAAATTTTGCTAACTTTGCTTATTGTTTTAATCTATAGGCTGGGTTGCTGGATTCCTGTTCCCGGACTTATCGCTAACAGTTTTAAAGACATTGTTGAAGCTGACGGCGCTGACTTTTTGTCGTTGATGAGTTCGGTTAGTGGTGGCGCGCTTGCCAATGGTGCATTGTTTGCACTCGGCGTTGCTCCATATATTAGTTCATCCATTATTATGCAATTGCTAACTTTGGCTATTCCAAGATTGGAGAGATTGTCTAAAATGGGCGAAGAGGGAAAAAAGAAAATTGCAACCTACACCAAATATTGCGCACTTGTTTTAGCGGTGCTTCAAGCGCTGGCTATTGTGCTTGCATATCAAGAAATTTTGAACGATTTGGTGCTTCCAAAACTGGTGGTGGGCGGCATTGTGACGCTTGTGCTAGTTGCAGGTGCAATGTTGACCTATTGGTTAGGTGAAAAAATCACTTCGTATGGAATTGCTAATGGTGTTTCGGTGTTAATCTTTGTGGGTATTTTGTCCACTGCAGGTTCATCGATTGCTGAAATCTTCACAAAGATTTTTGAAGGCAACACTGAGAGCATGATTGAGTTTACTGTGTTTGTTGTGGCGCTTGTGTTTATTTTCGGTTTTATTGTGTTTATCGATATGGCTGAGAGAAAGGTGCCGGTGCAATATGCAAAACAAATTAAGGGCCGCAAAATGTATGGCGGTCAAAGCACACATATTCCTATCAGAATAAACTCAACTGGTGTTATGCCAATAATATTTTCTATGTCGCTGCTGTCTTTTCCGCAGTTGCTAATGAGCATATTCTGGCCTAAGAGTTCCTTTTATATTACCTACAGCAATTGGCTGGGCGCAGGTAGTTGGATTTATATCGTTTTGGTGGGTTTGCTTATTACTTTCTTTGCGTATTTTTGGACACAAATCACATTTAATCCTGAAGATATTTCCAAAAATATTCAGCAAAATGGCGGATTTATTCCGGGAATTAGACCGGGAAAACCAACGGCTGACTATTTAAAGAAAATCTCGCATAGAATAACTTTGTTTGGTGCAATGTTTTTATCAATCATTGCAATAATTCCTAGTTTGATTTTCAAGGGCATTGGAACGGGCGGATTAGTTGGCGCATTTAGTGCAACAGGACTACTAATTGTTGTGTCGGTGGCAATTGAAATTGACAAGCAATTGGATTCTCAAATGCTTATGAGAACATACAAGGGATTTTTAAATAAATAAACTATTATTCCATTTAAAAAATTAATTGTGAGGGAAAATATGAAGATTATTATTATGGGAGTTCAGGGAAGTGGAAAGGGCACACATTCAAAATTTGTGTCATCCTACTATTCCATTCCAACAATCTCAACGGGAGATTTGTTCAGAAACAACATTGCAAACAACACAGAATTGGGCGTGCTTGCTAAGTCTTATATAGACAAAGGCGACTTGGTTCCCGACGCTGTGACCGTGGATATGCTAAAGGCACGCGTTATGGAAGACGATTGCAAAAAAGGCTTTATTCTTGATGGTTTTCCACGAAATGAAGCGCAGGCAATTGAACTTGACAAATTTGCTGATATTGACATGGTGCTATATTTTGATTTGCCGTTTGATATTGCAATCGAACGAATGTTGGGCAGAATTGCTTGTAGAAAATGCGGTGCAATTTATAATACTAAAGATTATTTTGAAGAAAATTGCACAGCGTGCGGCGGAGAACTTTTCGTTAGAGATGACGACAAGGAAGACGCAATCAAAGCAAGGCTTAAAAACTATGAAGAAAAAACCATGCCACTTATGAATTATTACGGTGACAAGGTTATTAAAATCAACATGGTGGGCTCAGTGGAAGAAAATCGAGCAAAAATTGCTAATGTGCTTAAAGGGTTTTAATTAATGATTAAGATTAAGTCCGAACAAGATTTGAAAAAAATGAGAGTGGCCTGCAGCATCACTAAGCAAACGCTGGATGCTGTGGAAAAACACATCAAACCCGGAGTTACCACAAAATTTTTAGATAGTGTGGCTTACGACTTTATTATAAGTAAAGGCGCTAGTCCATCGTTTAAGAATTATGCGGGATTTCCCGGCACCATTTGCGCATCACTTAACAGCATTGTTGTTCATGGCATTCCGTCTGACATAGCGGTGCTAGCCGATGGCGACATCATCAGCATTGATGTGGGTGCATGTTTTGAAGGGTTTCACGGCGATGCAGCCCGCACATTTGCGGTGGGAAACATTTCTGCAACTCTTAAAAAACTTATTGCAGTCACAAAACAAAGTTTTTTTGAAGGCATCAAAGGTGTTAAGGCAGGTTGCTTTGTGGGCGACATTTCACATAGAATTCAAACCTATGTCGAAAAACACGGATTTTCTATTGTGAGAGAACTGGTGGGGCATGGTGTGGGAGCGAGTTTGCATGAAGATCCTCAAGTTCCAAACTTCGGAAGAGCGGGAAGTGGTGCAAAACTGAACGCAAACTCAACAATTGCAATTGAACCTATGGTGAACTTAGGCGAAAGATATGTTACTTTCTTAGACGACGGATGGACTTGTGCAACCAGAGACGGACTACCTAGCGCTCATTATGAAAACACAGTGCTGATAACTGAAAACGGCGTTGAGATACTAACGGGTTAAGGTTTAGGTGTGTTATGAAATATATTGTTGGATCGGTAGTGAAATCCACCAAAGGAAGAGACAAAGGAAATTTGTTTGTGGTGGTTGAACTTGTGAAAAACTGTGCTATAATAGTAGATGGGCAGCAAAGAAAATTGCTGGCACAAAAGAAAAAAAATCTTAAACATTTGTTCTTACTTAAAAAACATACTTCACTTATAGACTTGATTGAAAATAACCGTGTTTGCGATGCTGATATTTATCAATTTATTCTTAATTACAAGTCTTTACAAAAAAATTAAATAGGAGGCAAGTAATTTTGTCAAAACAAGATGTTGTAGAAACTGAAGGCGTAGTTCTTGAAGTTTTGAGAAATGCTAATTTTAAGGTAAAACTTATTAACGGCTATGTCATTACTGCCTATCTTTCGGGCAAGTTGCATATGAACAATATTAGAGTCTTCGCAGGTGATACTGTTAAAGTTGAAATGTCAATTTATGATTTGACTAAGGGCAGAATAATTTGGCGTATTAAACAACAAAAAATAGAGGAGAGTAAATAATATGAAAGTTAGACCATCGGTTAAAAAAATGTGTGATAGTTGCAAAGTTATTAAAAGAGATGGCGTGGTTATGGTTATTTGTTCAAAATATCCTAAACACAAGCAACGACAAGGATAACAAAAAATTCGTTAGTTTATATAAGTTTCATAGTCTATTTATATAAACTAATTTTGGTGCAAAGTTGGAGGTAAGGCAAAAATTTATAACCCATTCTTAAAGTTATAAAAAAAGGAAAATCGCTAAACAAATGCACAAATCAGGTTTTAAAAATAATTGTAAGTGGAGCGGCTGAAAAAAATATTCCACGACGCATTTATATATATTTATTAAACAATTTATTAAAATTTTTAAAAATTTTTG
>CAYJCT010000009.1:0-15264 GCA_964368745.1 uncultured Christensenella sp.
CATGAAGGACAGAATGATAAAAGTCGCCCTGTCTTTTTATTATATCAGAAAAATGATTTAAGATAAATCATAATTTTAAGTTAAAGTCGTTTTTGTCTTAAAATTATTACTCTTCAATTAAAATATCTTTAAAATGTGACAATAAAATTTGCTCATCGTTGTTCTCTTCTTTGGTTAAATGCAAAAGAACATCTACTCCGCCATTTTTCTTAAAATATGATGAAAGTTCTGAAAATGTTTTTTCTTCTACAAGCAGCGAGTGAGACGACGCGTCGTCAAGGTTTAGTATAAATGTGCTGTCTTCCAAATTGTAGGATGTAACTTTGTCGAGTAGGGCATAGAGTTTGAAATTTTTATTTTCTCTGGTTTTGTTTAGCACATTACTAAAAATAATGTCGGGATCATTTAAGGCTTTAAAAACATTTGACGATGCAACATTATTTTTTTGCGCGGTGGAAGGAAATTCGTTTATGGATATAATATTTTTATCGCTATTTTTTGACAGTGTTTCTTTTTCAAAAATTTGTTTGTTGGAAATCACAAGAGCGGGAGAGGATGTGCTAAGTGATTTTTCCACTGTTTTTTTTGGCGTAGAAGATTCCATTTCGCTCATAAGAGAAAGCACCGTTATTTCAAACAATTCTCTTTGGTTTTGAGAATATCTAAATTCATTTTCCAGTCCTGACAATGAGTTCAGCACACTTAGCAGTGTGGAAAAAGTTGTTTGGTCAGACAGTTTTTTTAGTTGTTCCAAAATGTCGGCAGGATAAAATAAAATTTCAGAAAAATTGTCACATGTGTTCACGATGGTTAAGTCTCTAAAAAAGCTTGTGAGTTCTTTGTTTAGTTGTGCGATGTTTTTTCCGTGTTCGCTAAAGGCAGCAATTTCAGTTAATAGCAGTTGTTTTTCTTTTTGCAAAATGTTTTTTGCAAGATTTATCAACTGAGATTTTCCTATGCTTCCCGTTGCTTCCAGCACGGAAGAATAGGTTATATTTTTATTGGAAAATGCTGAGCATTTGTCTGCAATGGAAAGGGTGTCGCGCACGCTTCCCTCACCCAGCGACGCAAGTAGCGCCAGCGCCTCACGCTCACATGAAATTTGTTCCTGCTTGAAAATATTTGTTAAGATGCTTTGCAAATCTTTTGTGGAAACCAGCCTAAAATCAAAGCGCATACAACGGCTCAAAATGGTGGACGGAAGTTTGTGTGGCTCGGTTGTTGCAAGAATAAAAATGACATAAGAAGGTGGTTCTTCAAGTGTTTTTAAAAGCGCGTTAAACGCACTTTCTGACAACATGTGCACCTCATCTACAATATACACCTTATATTTTGACAAAATAGGGGGGTATTTGATGTTGTCTTTTAAATCGCGTATGTTGTCAACCCCGTTATTTGAGGCTGCATCAATCTCCATCACATCCACATTTGCGGGGTTGGACAGTGAAACGCAAGATGAACAAATATTGCAAGGATTTCCTGTTTGATTATTTTCGCAACTAACCGCTTTTGCAAATATTTTTGCCACACTTGTTTTGCCCGTTCCGCGCGTTCCGCAAAACAAATACGCGTGCGACAATTGCCCTGCCGCTATTTGATTTGACAGAGTTTTTGTGATGTGTTGCTGACCTATTACTTCATCAAAGTTTGAGGGTCTGTATTTTCTGTAAAGTGCCAAATGTTCCATTGCATCACTCCTTTAAAGTGCTAGATTTTTTTCTGATTCTGGTTAGTCCGTTATCGATAGATTTTTCTGTCTTTTTTAAAATCTTTGCAATTTCAGTGTAGGTGTATCCTTTCATAGACAGTTCAATTATTTCTTGTTCAAAGTTGCTGAGTTTTGTTTTTAGTTCGCGAAGTAGATTTTTTATATTTTCATTTTCAATCAAATGCTCTTCCGGCGTTGCGTGTGTTTTTGAAATAAATGGAATGGAGCGCTCTTCACAATCGTCGTCAATTTTCAATTCTCCCTGAGGGGAAAGTCGAAGTGAAGAGGAGAGCATTTTATTGTTTTGGTTGTTTGATTTTTTTATAAAATTTTGCAGGTGGCGGTCAATTAATATTTTAGCATATGTATGAAACTTTGCACCTTTTTTTTCGTCATAAGTGGTGATTGCCGAGTAGAGAGCCACGCGCCCCACTTGCAGCAAATCGTCTAGTTCTCCGTCTGCCACAAAATAATTTTTTTTTCTAATGATGTTAAAAATTAAATTTTCGTAAGTTTTTATTAGTTTGTTGACGCTCTCAGCATCTCCTGCCTGAGACTGTTTTATGAGAGTTTGTGTTTCATCCATTTTTTCCGCCCCAGCCTTTTTCATATTTTTTTTGTGCTTATAACATACGATGGTGTATTTAACTTATTTTGTTTCTAACGGGAAGTTTTTGATCTTTCTTGTTTTAAAAAATTTGTTATTAGAATTATGAAAGTTTATTAAAAATGTTCTCCGACCCTTTCGTTAGTGATTTAAACTTATTTTGTTTTTATTTTACATTGTTTTTTTGTTCTTATAATTTTGCTACACTAGTATATTTATTTTATTATAGTTCTACAAAAAATCTGTTGTCTTGTAATTTTTGTGTGCTAGCATATTTGTTTTTACAATTTTGCTACACTAGTATATTTATTTATTATAGTTCTGCACAAGCTGTTGTTAGTTTTTGTCTGCGTTTGTGATTGGCGCATTTTTTTAATTATACGCCAGTGTTTTTGTTTATCTAATTTTGCTTATTTCATGCAAAATGATTCCCGTGGCAACGCTCACATTCAGCGAGTTTACACGGCCTTTCATATCAATCGAAACAATGTCGTCACACAATTTTTTTGTGAGTGTGCTAACTCCCTTTCCTTCACTTCCCATAACAATTGCAACATTGCCAGAAAAGTTGATTTGCGAAACATTTTTGCCGCCTAACTCACAGGCATAAACCCAAACATTTTTTGATTTTAGTGTTTCAATGGCGTTGTTTATGTTGGTCACGCGAGCAACTTTTATGTGGTTAATTGCGCCCACGCTGGTTTTAACTACCGTTTCGTTGACAGGACAGCAACGGTTTTTGCCAATAACTATGCCGTGCACGCCCAAACACTCACAAGTTCTAATTATGCTTCCAAAGTTGTGGGGGTCTTCAATGCCATCTAAAATTACTATAAAATTAGATTCATTTTTTTTGTTGGATTCCTCTAAAATGTCGTCGAGTGTAAAATAATTATAGTCGTCCACAACGGCAAGCACGCCTTGGTGGTGCTTGGTTTTGCTCTCGCTGTCTAAGATTTTGGCATCCACAAATTGCACTTTGATGTTGCGATTTTCGGCAAGCACGCGGATGGATTCTTTGGACATATCATTTTTCTTAATAAGTATTTTTGAGATGGAATTGTTGGATTTAAGTGCTTCCATCACGCTGTTGAATCCTTCGATTATCACGATTGTCCACCTCCCTTTTTTGTTTCGTCGCTTGCAATAGAAAGCAGTTGGTTTAGCCTTTCAAAATTTTCGGTTAAATAAAGATACCCCAGCACCGCCTCAAAACCAGTGGCTTTCCGATAGTCTGTGGCGCTTGCGTTTTTTGCAATGTTTGTGGTGTGGTGGTTTCTTGCTCTTTTAAAAATGCGCAGTTCTGTTTCACTAAGTAGGGGAAGAATGTTTTCAATTTGGCGGCTCTGGCTCTCTGCTTTAACAAAGGCGGTGGTGTCGCAGTGCAGTGTTTTTATGTCTGCCAAATGTTTCATGCTAAGCGAATGACGAACAAAAAGAGTGTGCACTGCATCGCCCACAAATGCAAGAATTTGCGGATGCATAAGTTGAACACTTTTTTCGTTTTTATTTTGTATTTCAAATATTTTATTCATATATTTTTTCCTTTTGTATTATAGCACATTTTGTTTTGCAATCACAAATGTTTATCAAAATCAAAAAAACTAACAACAGCAAATAATGCAATATATTTCTGCACATAATAAAAAAAACATTTCCGCTCATCAGGGTTGTGTGTATGTGTATTGCAGTTTTGAGCAAAAAAATTAGAGGAAAATTATGAAAGCAGATGTTAAAAAAAAGTTAAATCTAATGTTAATTATTGTGTTGAGTGCGCTGGCGCTTGGTTTTTTAATTCTTGCGATTTTCTATCATTCTAAACTTGTAAACAGGGTCTATAACACCAATCTAGGCGACAGTTTGCTGCTGGAAGTGGATGCAACGGGTGTTGCGCTTGCAAACATTTCTTACCCTAACAATCTTGTGAACGGACTGGAGTATAAGCAAAAAGTCAACATAATTGGAACAGAAAATACAGTTAAATCTTTTGTTCGTGCAAAAGCGGTTTTTGCAGATTACAACAATGTGCGTGAGCCTGCTGATGTGGAAATAACTAAAACAGAAAACTGGCTATACAACGAAACGGACGGATATTTTTATTTGAATAAATTTTTAAAAAAAGATGTGAGTTTTGAGTTTATTGAAAAAATTGTGATACCGCGGCTTGCTCCTAGGGTTAAAAACAATGCGGTGCTTACCATTGTTGTGGAGAGTGCAGATTTTTCGAAAAATGTGTTATCTTTTTGGGATGCGCCGCAAGAGTGGTATGAAAATATTGCGTAATAATTTGAAAAAGTAAGAAGCGGACGGGCTTATTTTTAGTTTATTAATTGTAATAATATGGTATAATATGTTAATATAATCTTGAAATACAAGGTAGTTTTTTTAGATCTATAGTTAAATTAAAAGATGTGCGAGGATGATGTTAATGTATAAAAATAAATTTACAGTTAAAAAAATTCTAACTTTAGCCATCTTTTCTTTTTTGTTTTGTGCGTTGTTTTCCAGTTGCAGTTTTTTAGAAAATTTTAAAGTCAAAGCAAAAATCACGGCGCCTATAATTGCGGTGGATTTAAAAGAGAATGTGTTGCAGTGGAACAGTGTTCCCAACGCCACAACATATGAAGTTTATTTAAACGACGCTTTGGTAGAAAATGTGGAAAACACTGAGCAAAGCGTGGTTAGTTTTGACTATTCCAGCCACGCGCAAAACGAAGGGGTTTATGGATTTTCCATTAAGGCCACATCCACAAATGCAGATTTTCGCAACAGTGACATCAGCAACTTAGTGTTTGTAAATGTTTCAGAAGACATGAATTTTCTAAACACAGAGTACGCAGATAAATTGATCACCGACGCTAGCCAGTCGCCGAGTTATTCCATAGACAATCAGCAACTTTTAATCTCGGGCACGGCGGATAAATATATTGTTGAGGTGTTTTCTAACAGCAAAAAACTTATGGTGTTTGAAACAACTGACGCCACATTTGATTTTTCGCACATTGCGTCTGAAAATCCCGACGACATTTTGGTGATGCGTGTGGGTGCTTATGTTTTGTCGGATGATTTGGTGTATGTGAGCGATGATTATCTTTACTATAACGCCGCGTCTTTTGGGGTGTACACAAATACTATATATTATTTTGATGGCGAAGTGCATGATCTTTATATCAACACGCCGCAGGAATTGACGAATGTGTTATATTATAATTTTGTTGCGCGAGTGGGAGAGTATTCCATTAAGTTGACTGATAAAATGATAAGCCACATTCAGTCGGCAAAAATTTATGAAACAGCGGGAATGGGAGAAATAGTGCTGAAAAGTTTTGGCAGTTCCGCTGAAAAACAAATTTATTTTGTGGATGCGAGTTTTGATAATTTTGTGGAGACTTCGTATTACATCAAATACCCCACCACAAAAAATGAAGTTGACAACACATTTGCAATAAAAATTGATTTTCAAGGTGTTAAGCAAAGTGATTTGTTGATTGATCTGAGATACGCAAAAAGTCGTTCGGTTTCGCAAAACGAACTAATTGAAACCTACTATGATACTTACGATTATAGCAATGAAAGGCCAAGTGATTATGATGATTTTGTGTCTGATAAATATTTTTTGAAGCAAGAGGTAGACACATCAGATGAACTTTATTGGGCGGTGGAAAATTTTATTGTGCCGATTCCTAAGGCAGGGTCGCGAGCGCAGATGATTTATGAGGATGCAAAGTCAGTGCTGCGTGCTTTTATTACCGACGATATGTCGGATTTTGAAAAGGCGTTAGTTATTTTTGATTTGGTTGCGTCTACCACTATTTATGATTATATCGATAACAGCAAGTTGCTCTCTGAGCATGAGAATCCCACTAAAAACAACAGTTATTATTTAGAGGGTGTTTTCTTTTACTATCCGTGGATGGATGTGGGAACGGCGGTTTGCGATGGGTTTAGTAAATCTTTTTCTCTTTTTTGTAACATGGAGGGGATTGAGACAGTGCGTATTGTGGGCAGTGCAGTAACTGGGAGTGGCAGCGGGTTACATGCGTGGAATAAAATAAAAATTGATGATAATTGGTATTTGGTGGACATCACTTGGACGGAGTTGTTGAGTGCTACGCTTACTGCGTATGGGTATGAGTATATTGAAAATTTGGCGCATAAATATTTTTTGGTGACCGATAAGTTTGTGAAAGATTCGCATTTTAACTGGGAGGGTAGAGATAAGTTTGATTTGTATCCTACGCCGTTAAATCCTTTTAATTATTATGAGCAAATCGTGTTAAGTTACGAAGAGGGTAGCGTTTCAATAAGTGAAGATTTGGTTATTGAAAGTGATGAAGAGTTGGAAAATTATCTTTTTTATCATATGTACACCAACAAGTATAGCAGTGAAATTGTTATCACTTACGATTATGTTTCCACAATGCAAGCAGGTACGGAGTTGACGGATGTGGAAGTGATTTTCAATAAACTCAGGGAGTTGAAGTTTGATACGCAGTATTTGCATATTGTGCGTGATTCTGAGTATATTTTGTTTGATGGGCAAAATTATGGGAAGATTTTTGTAATTGGGTTCACAATGTTGCTCGACAGCGATGGTGAGTTGGAAGCGTTGTATGAGTTTTATGACGGTATGTTGGAGTGGGATGTGGCAGCGGCTGATTTTGAAATAATTTTGTATGTGAAAAAGTCATATTTGATTACGAAAGTGGATTTTTCGAATGATGCTGAGGAGATGTTGCTTGATTATTTGCAGTTAGTTGGGCTGGATCAGTTTGTGGATTTGGTGTATGTGATTGAAGGGTATTCGTCCGATGGGTCGGGAGATTATTATTATATCTTCCTATTCCAACTCAAGGCTGAGCCTTGACCCAATATCAAGTAGTTGTTTGTTGGTTGTAATCTTTCTGTGCAGTCTTTATCAACAAGGTTGAGCCTTAACTCAGTCTCAAGCAGTTGTTTGTAGGCTGAATAATTTACTGCAGTCTTTGTGACAAGGCAGGCACCCTAACAGCAAATGTCAAGCAGATTTTGCAAGTTGTATTTTAGTAGTGTAGTCTTTGCCCAGACTTAAGTGGATTATGTATCAAGCAATTTTTTGTTGATTATAATTCTATCCTTTACCTGTGTCTTGGAGCAAAGTTAATAAATTTATAGTTAATTAAATGCCGTTTTAGGCATTTTTTTGTGACATTCAAATTTTATTTTATTAATTTTTCATATTGGGTTGCTGTGGTTGTCGCAAGTCGATGGGGTTATTAAGATTACCGCCGGTCGTTACAAGTTTTCTCGGGTTGTGTTGTAAGGCTCGTGGTCGTCATAGTTGCCGCATTCGGCCTCGTCACATTCATTGTCACAGGTCGCTCATACTCATCGTCTCAAGTTCTCGTGGGTCGTCGTGGGTCATCGCAGGTTGTGTCGCAGATCGCAGGTTGTCGCAGGTCGTTGTAGTTGTCGCAGGTCGTTGGGGTAGGGGGAATCCAACTAAAAAACAAGTTTTTTAGTTGAAAGCCTTCGGCTTTACGAAATTGCACTTCTTGCAATTTCGTAATTCCCCCGCCCAGTCTACAACTTAGAACAATCTTAACTCATTTGGTACAAGGCTAAAAGATAACGATGAGCTCTCCAAACAAACTTTTGATTCAAGGCTCTCCGTATAAAAATAAGAGTAAAAACACAAAATAAGAAAAACGCATCCAATTATGCAAAAAAGAAAAAATGATGGAGTATAAACATTGGAAAAGGTAAATATTTCCCTTGAAAAAAACATAGAACAAGTAAAAGAAAATTTTAATTCAAGCGAAGACTTGGTGGTGCGAGAAATCAAGATAAAAAATATTTCTGCATCCATTGTCTTTTTGTTAGGATTAAACGATCCTGCATATATTGCACAGTACATAATTAAACCAATTTTTGATATAAAAAAACTACCCGAAAAAGCACTAGTTGAGTTTTTAAAACAAGAAGTGATAACAATCGGTCAGGTGGAAGACATTGAAACCTACACCGAAATAAAAAAAGAAATTCTTGCAGGCAAGGCGATTTTGTTTATTGATGGCGTGGAAAAAGCCATCGCTCTTGGCGTGGAAAAAGTAAAAGAACGAAGTTTGGAAGAGCCGCCCACCAGCGCAGTATTAAAAGGTCCGCGAGCGGGCTTTGTGGAAAATTCAAAAACAAATATTGCCTGCATACGAAAAATTTTAAACACCGCAGATTTGGTCACAGAACACTTTTATGTTGGCAAATACACCAACACGCTGGTAACAGTTATGCACATTAAAAGTATTGCCGACCCAAAAGTGGTGAAACAACTTTGTGAAAGAATTGCACAAATAAACATCGACGGAATCATAGATAGTTTTTATGTGGGGCAGTTTTTGGAACTAAGAAAAAACAGCGTGTTCAAACAAGTGGGAAGTTCAGAAAAACCCGATGTGGTATGCGCCAAAATGCTGGAGGGTAGGGTGGCAATTGTGGTGGATGGTTCCCCTCTTGTGCTAACACTACCGTTTATATTGGTTGAAGATTTGCAAAGCAGCGATGATTATTATCAAAAAAGTGCACGCTCAACATTTTTGAGATTGTTTAGACCTATCAGTTGCTTTTTAACTGTGCTGCTGCCGGGGTTATATATTGCGATAGAACTGCACCACTATAAAACAGTGCCTCTCAAATTTTTAATGACAATAATAAACACCACTCAAGACCTGCCGTTAACGCCTTTTTCTGAAATTATTTTTGTGCTCATACTTTTTGAAATATTATATGAAGCCAGCGTGAGAATGCCAAAATATTTGGGTCTTGCGCTCTCAATTGTGGGCGCGCTGATTTTAGGAGACACTGCTGTAAAGGCGGGGCTGATTTCTCCGCCCGCAGTTATGATAGTTGCGTTATCAGGCATCACGCTCTACACTGTTCCCGAGCAAGCCCCACAACTCAGCATACTGCGTTTTATATTCACAATGGCTGGTGGATTGAACGGGTTTATAGGTATGGTGCTATTTGGCATTTTTTTAATTTTTTATCTCAACGATTTCGACAATTATGGCGTGGCATATCTTGCTCCCGTTGCTCCCTATATTGGCAACGACTTTCAGGACGCTTTCACTAAACGCGATATAACCCGAATAAAAAACCGACCTGAATCCATTCCAAACATAAACAAAGTAAGGATGAAAAAATGACGAAAAAACTCTCTACAAGACAAATGGGCTTAATATTATTTTTAAGTGTGGTGGGGCAAAAGTTTATAACACTTCCCGTCATTCTCTATCATTATGCGCGAAATGACGCATGGTTTGTTATGGCGATAGCACTGGCGTTCGACTATTTAATACTGCGCATCTATCTTTGGTTTGTGGGGAAGTATCCAAATGTTAAGTTTAGCCAAGTTTGTGAGGCAGTCGCAGGAAAAGTAATAGCACGACTTTTATTTGTAGTGCTGTTTATCTATTTGTTTATCAAAATGTGTATGATTGCAAAAGAGGTGGGTTATTATTTCAGTGAAGTGCTTTTCGAAAAAATCAACTGGGTGGGTTTTGTGTTTCCCTCCATGCTGCTTTACTGGTTTATGCTCAGCAAAGACCTCACATGTTTGGGTCGCAGTGTGGAGGTTATTTTTCCCTTTGTATTGTTAGGAATTGTGTTCAGTATCGTAACATCGCTAAAAAATATCGACATGTTAAACTTGCTTCCCTTTTTTAGAACCGAGCCCACCAATTTATTGTTAGCGGGTATTCGCTCATGGTGGGCTTTTGGAAATTATGTGTATCTGATAGTTTTCACAGGAGAGGTAAACTACTCAGAAAACTTCAAAAAAACCATCCTCAAATATGTGCATATTGCCATATTATTAATCATAATTTTTTCTTTGTTATTTGTGTCTGCGTTTGGAAATATGACTTCTAGCCAAGGGTTAGCAATTGGAGATATGTCTCTAAATTCCAACAACGCTATCGCCGTTTCCAAGGTGGATTGGCTAACCATAATTATTTGGTCTATCAAACTCACAGTGCAGATGGCGATCATGGGTCACTGCTTAAAAATTGCATTTAAATATATGGTGCAAACAAAAAACGACTACATTGCCATTGGTTTTATAACGGTCGCGCTGTTTATTATGCTGATAGCAACATACCTTTCCATCCGACCTATGATATATACGATAATAAGTGTGCCAATACTGATTTTTGTGGGAATTGGCTACACGCTGCTCTTTTACCTGCTCTTTAGATATGACGCCATAAAAAGGAAAAGTAAATATGCTAAAGTTATTTCTCAAAATTAAGCGAAATAAGATTTTTTTCGCATTTGTATTTTTGCTATTATTGCTGTTGCCGTCCACAATTTATTTGCAGGACGAAAATTCCCGTCGCGAAATTGTGACGGCGCTGGGCATTGACCTCGTGCCGGAGGGCGTGGAACTAACGGTGGTCAAAGTAACCCGAAAAGAAGAATCTATCAAAGGCACGGGATTAAATATCGATTCGGCAAAAGGCGAAACCGTCACAGAAGCCATATTTAATATGTCAATCAACTCGGGAAAAGAAATTGGATTTGCCCACTGCGAAGCAATTGTTTTGTCTGATAAAGTGTTGCAGGAAAATGCCTTTAAATATTTAGATTTTTTTGTGCGAACAAGGTCGCTAACCACCAGCGCTGAAGTAATCAACATAGAGAATGCAAAAGAAGGACTGCAGTTGATTTTGGAATCACAAAAATTATCGTCTCTTAGCATTCGCGAAATTGTGCAGGCTAACAGTGAAATTTTAATGGCTAAAAAAACTGACCTTGATTCCTTTTGTCGTCAGTTTTATTCCAACACTTCCATTTCTGTTATGCCGCGATTGGTGATTGAAGAAGAAAGCAAAGAGGATGGTGGCGGTGGCGAAAGTGGTGGAGGCGAAAGTTCAAGCGGTGGAAGTGGAAATAGCGAGAGTGCAAACACAGAAGTGAACACTGGCACTTCAACAAACGAAAAACAATCGGGTGGCAGTGAGGGTGGCAGTGAGGGTGGCGGCGGTGAGAGTGGTGGTGGCGAAAGTGGAGGAGGCGAAAGTTCAAGCGGAGGAAGCGGAAGTAAAAAGAAAGTTGTGGATAAAGGGGATGTCGTTATTGTGAAAAACGGAAAGCGAGTGGAAACACTCAATCTTGATCAATCGGTAATTTTGAGTTTACTTGATCCATCGATAACTACCTCTACATTTAAATTAAAAAATCTCACCACAAACCATACTACTGATGCCACATTTATGATTAAAGGAGTAGAGAAAAAAATGTTTCGTACCACCAAAATGGTGGGAAATAAGCCACTGGTTTACTATAACATTTTCATAGTGGTGGAACTGCTAGAACTTGCTGCTGATAACTACACGCTAGAAATGGTAAATGACCTTGTCACGCTCATAAATTTACAAGTGCAAGACAGACTTGTGGAAGAAATAACGCAAAAACTTAGTGATATTGTGAACTTGGCTAAGGAAAATGGTTGGGATTTATTTGATGTATATCGCAATTTCTACGCAAAGGAACCTGACAACTGGTTAAGATATCTCGACTCGCTTGACGACAGCCAAAACTATATGGAACAAGTGATGTTTTGCTGTGATTTGAGTTTTATGAGAAGGGTTTAATGCAGCATAAAATTTATGTTAATGATGTTGCTTGCGATGATGCTGGAATGATGTTGGTGACGATTTGCTCACTTTTGTGAATGGCTGTATAGCAAAAATATTGAAAACAATGATGGTGCTAATTATAATGTTTGAGATTATAATAATATTGATTAATTATTGTGACAATTATAATGTTGGCTATGATGATATCAACAATTAAATATTGCCCTAATAATAATGTTGTTGATAATAACGATTGATAACGATGATAGTTTTCTTTTACTGCATAAGCAGAAAGACGAAAAATAACAAAAACTAAAATAATTAAAAAAAATTAGTAAACGATTTTTTTGTTTACTAATTTTCTTATATTTTCTAAAATTAAATTTCTTATATTTTCTAAAATTAAGTTAAATGTCCTTATTTTAGTTTACTTCTTTTCTTTCAAACAGGCCTTTAACTGTGTTCAACGCTTCAATTTGAACGGTAGTTCTGTTCATCGGGCCGGTTATTAAAAAGTTTTGACCGCGTCTTGCAGTAACAATGGAGTCTTTTTCCTGTTCGTTAATTCCGCCCGCGTTTCGATAGAGATTTATCAAGTCATTGATGTCGTTCGGGGAAAGTGAGAATATGAAAGAATATTGGCAGGCGTTGATAACAGCGGTGCTTTGAGCGGCAATTTCTTCGTTGCCCACAAAGTCTTTAATATTTTGCGTGATGATGATTTGCATACCGCTATATTTTCTGATTCGCTTTGCCATTTGCGCCATAAAGTCGAGCGCTATCGGATATTTTTTGTTAATAAAAACATGGGCCTCATCCACCGCCACAATAACACGGCGCTTTTCTTCTTCCAGTTCTTCGTCCTCAAAATACTTCAAGTTAAAGTCACGGTTTTTGATAATTTCACTGTCGAGATACTTAAAGATAAGTAGCATTTGTGCGTTTGTTATGGTATCGTTTCTGTTGGCAATAAGCGTTCTAAAACTAAAACAAATAAAGTTTTCATTTGTTTTTATACTGGTGTAGCCATTCCACAAGTTGCTGTTTCGTCCACCTGTTGCAAATTTTTCGATATAAGTGCGCACTGTCAGCAGGTTTCTTAGGTGATATTCCTCTTTTTCTTTCACAATCAATTCGTCCACAAGTTCAATCAAATCGTCAAAAATAGGAAAGTCTGACGGTTTTAATTTATCAATTGCTGTGGTAGAATCTATTTTTTTTCTACTATATAATTGAGCGGTTATAGCGTTTAATTTCTCAAATGCGTCGGCATGAATGCCCGGCAAAATCAAACGATAAAATTGTTCCAAAAACTGCAGATGGGCGCTATACGAGTCGTCCACTCCGCCCTCTTCCACTTCTAGTGACGCATATATATGGAAAGGATTGAAAATTCCGTTGACGCTGGAACCCACATCGATGGTTTTTCCTTGCAAGTTTTCGCAAAGAATTTCATACTCGTTTTCTGGGTCAAGAATAAAAATTCGTGTGTTGTCGGCGGCAAAGTTTGTAAGCAAAGTTTTGGTTGCATAAGATTTTCCCGAACCTGATTTTCCAATAATCATGGCATTGCTGTTCACCCTTTCATTGTTTCTTGTGAACATGTTAAGAAACACGGGGTATTGATTGTAGCCCAAATAAAAGCCCATGTCGTCGTGCAGTGTGCTGCTAATAAAGGGAAACATTGCAGCCAAAGTGGACGATGGAATGCCGCGTTCATGTCGTTTCAGTAAGTCCAGTTTGCTGATGTTTGAACTAACAAACCCGTCGATTTGAGAGCCAAAGTTTTCGGTGAACTTAAAACCATTTTGTCTAAGAACTGCACGAACCTCTTTTTTAACACCCTCGTTTGCAAGGATATGGATGTTTACATTAAACAGGTTTTCGTTTTCGTTTTTAAGTTGTGTAAGCAATGACTTTAGCGTTTCATACTGCGTTTGCGTGTCAATCTGTCTACTGGTTTTTTGCGCTTTTTTCAACTTTATTTCCACTTCCATCAAACTTCGGTCGATAGAGCGTTCAGCGGAATAACGGTCGATGGGTTGAATATTTACCACCACCTTTGACTCTTCCAACTGAAACAGCGGATACATCCACGCGTTGGTAACTTCCAGTGGATAATCGGTTACGGTAAATGACCTAAAAGGAACGCCATCAATTTCAGTGGTGCCGGCTTTAAACACAATTTTGTCAGGATAAGTCCATTTTGCGCGCTCAGACTCCAGCAACATTTCCACTTCTCTTTCGTCAAAATTGGCAGAAAAGGTACTCTTCAAAAATATCAGCAAATCATTTCCCAGCACAAGTTTAGTGTATAGTGGGGTGGCAGAACTTTCCAGCGTGGACACCATGCCGTTTACGGTGGAGGTCAGCGATTCGCGGTCGCTGTCAAAAACCACAATATAGAAATGGTCTTTAATTATTTTGTCTTCGTCGTTTAAATATTTAAGCGCTGTTATTCTCTCTTCAAAAACCGAACTGCGCGCCTCCAACTCAATTGGGTTATACAGCCCGCGTTCACTCATCTCTATTAGTGTGTTGTATTTATGGTCCTCATATTTTATGCTTCTATCAAGCACCATTGGTCGTCTGCTTTTGATGATGGTGGCTTGCTGGTCGCGGTTTAATCGCGCAAGGGCAGACGAAAAGGTGTTGATCGCCTGATTTTGTTTTTCTTCAGTAAGCAGGAAAAATGTGGTGGGAAGAATTTCAATAACCATAGCATAGTAGCCGTTATACTTAATAAACTTGTCAGTGTTTAAGCCTTCATAAGGAATTACCCTGTCGATGTCATCGTTGGGTTTTGCAGGGTTTTTATAATATTTCTTTTTGTATGCAGAAAATTTGAAAAGAAGAATAATTCCGAAATACAACTTTATTTCTTCATTAACGGGAAAAAACAGCATCACCCAAAAAGAACCAAAACTCAGCGCCACATAGATGTTCATGGGCGACTCAAAAAGATTTGCAAATAAAAGTAGCATAAAAAGAGCCAGTCCTGCAATAGCAATAATCAAATCAGAAAATGTGAAGTTGTTAAAAATTTCAATTTTAACTTTACTTTTTCTTGGGATATAGCGCATATTTGCTCCTTTTTTTGTCGGTTGATATTTAGTGTTATTTTATCGATTAACTACATTTCTATTTTTTATAAAAACATAATAACCAAATGTTAAATCGTGCAGTGTTAAATTAATTAAAATAAATGCATTGATATAAAATAAAATTAGTAAAAACAAATTAATAAAAATAAATATAGAATAAATAAATCAATAAACAGGAAAGTTCATAGTTTGATCAATGAATATCAAAATAAAATTTAGATTGCCAAATAG
>CAYJCT010000010.1:0-14070 GCA_964368745.1 uncultured Christensenella sp.
ATTTAGGATTGGACAAGAACTACCTGTTACAATCCATCGGTTGTTTTATATTGATACCATTGAGGAAGTAATTAACGAAAGAATTAACCGTAAAAGAAGACTTGACGGGCGAGTTATAGTTGGAACTGACGGAGAAGAGGTAGCAGATATCCAGAGAGCCTTACAACTGAGCCCTTTGGCAAGAGGAGGTATGTTTTGAAGGTGTCAATCATCAAGAAACTGTCACGAAATGATCTTGGATTAACAGGGGGGCATCAAGCAGGAATATGTGTACCTAAAACAGTTATTGCAAAAGAATTTTTTCCACAATTGAAGGCTGAACAGTATAATCCTCGCGTTGTAATACCCATGTATTTTGAGAAGGATCGGGATGATGTTAATTTTATTTTCTATAATAATAAACTCATTTGTTTTATTATTTTTTTAATGTCCATTTCTTTTATTATTTCACATTATGACTTGGATTTCAAGCGCATCACAAGTTAAAAATTCGCAAGCGGTCTCTTTCTATTTTTTGAGCAATTTCTACCAGTTTATTTAACCTGTGATAAATACCGCTTTTTGAAATGGGATATTTGTATAGTTTGCGCAAAGTGTCCAAACTCTCGTGTGGGTTTGCAATTCTGATGAGAGCGAGTTCCATCAACTCATCACTCAAACTCTCCAGCCCCACATTTTCTTGAATAATTTTTATTGCGTCCAATTGTTTTATGCTAGCATTCACCGTTTTAGTCAGATTTGCATTCAGGCAATTTGTTTGCCTGTTTACATTGTTGCGAAGGTCGCGGATGGCCGCCTCGTTTTGCAGTTGCAGCACGGCAACGGACGCGCCCACCAAAGCCAGCACATCACAAATTATTTGATATTCTTTAATATACACAATGGGGATTTTTTTCCGAAATGTTATTTTTGATTTGATGTTTAGTTTTTTTAATAACTGTAAAAATTCGTTTGCAAAAGATATATTTGTGAATATAAATTCCAAATGATATCCGCTATTGTTTTTATCAAAAATGTTAGAATATTCTTTTATCACAATATTGCTGGTTGCCGCTATTACAAACACGCCTTTTAAATATGCTTGCTTGCAACAATCGCCGCTCACAATAAAAGAGGGAATAATAAACGGTGCACTTAGTGTGCTTTTATTCAAATTCATATCCAGCCCCAAATCGCGCGACAAGCGCTCGGTTAACGAGACAGGAAACTCAATTTTATATTTAATAGATTTAAAAACATTGTTTTCTTCCACAACTTTATGCGTGCAAACTTCGCCATAATACTGGCTCACAATGCCGTTGACCAAAGGAAACAGTTGCTCAAAATCGCTGGTCACTTCGAAATATTTTTTTTGGTTTTCTGTCTTTACCAAGCCCGCACACGCTAGCACCGCGCTTAAAAAAGACAGCGAACAACAATCGCCTGAAATTGCATTATTTAACACTTCTAATTTTGCATCTGATGCAAACGACATACTAACCCTCTTCTAAATCGCTATATTTAAAAATGTGCCCCAAACTTTTTGTTTGCATTTCTCCGTGGATGGTTGTCCTGTCGGAGTTTACCACACGAGATATGGGGATACAATATTTTTCCACAATGTTTTCTCCGCGAAAAGTGCGCCCCACTTCTTCTGGGCTGTGACTGTCGGAATTAATAATAAAATCCACTTTCTCATTAATTAACTCTTTTATCTCTTCCGCGCTAAAAAGCACTCGTTTGCCGTTTAATTCAATAAGCACATTGTTTTCCCGCGCCACTCTCGACAGTTTTTTGACATCCACATTTGTGGCATAATTTAGGTGAGCCAGTATTTTAATTTTATTTTTCTGAATGGCTGTGATATACGCCATCGTGTTTTTTTCAATGTGTTTTTTTCCAAACATTTTGATGTGCGGAATCAGGTTTTTTATACCTCTAACCCGTTTATGAAAACCCAAAATAATGTAATCAAACTGGTCTTGCTCTTCGCGCGTTAAATCAATGTCGCCCTTGTGGTTTATCAAATTTGCTTCAATTCCAAAATAAATTTTTATGCGATCTCCGTATTTTTTCCTAGCCTCGTGAATTTCGCGTTTTATTCTAATCAACTCCGCTCTGCTAATTCCATCGGCATGCAAAAAACCATGCTCCGTTAAACCAATTTCGCTAAGCCCCTTTTTTATTGCGCTTTGCACTATTGCGTCAATTGAACCGGTTGCATCTTTTGAATGAAAACTATGAATATGATAATCACCAAATATCATCTTCGTCTCCCAGATAACCAATTTCTAGTTCGAGATTAATGCCGTGTAGTTCAAAAATCTTTGCTTTTATCGCCCATATTATTGCCACCACATCCAAACATTTTGCATTTTTTTGATTGACAATAAAGTTGGCGTGTTTCTCACTCACACACGCATCCCCCACTTTATAGCCTTTAAACCCCGCTTCTTCAATCAACTTACCCACAAAAAAACCTTGCGGTCTTTTAAAAACCGAGCCAGCATTTGGCAGATTAATGGGTTGAGTGGACTTCCTTTTTTGCAGGGTTTCCGACATAATGGCAGAGATTTGTTGCATATCGCCGCAGTCAAGAGTGAACTCCACTTGCAATATTATAACACCTTTTAAGCGTTGAAAGATACTTTTTCGATACCCAAATTCACATTCTTTTGAATTGTAGAGTGTAATTTTACCATTATGAATGGCAAGCACCGACGACACACAACGAGCAGTTTCATAACCAAACGCAGAGGCGTTCATAAAAACTGCACCACCCACACTGCCCGGTATTCCCGCACTCTCTTCCATGCCCGAAAGACTGTTATTTTTTGCAAGTGAGCACACTGACATAAGAGTTGCTCCACTGTCGGCAACTATTCGATTTTTTTCGAGAGAACAATTGTTAAAATCGCACATATTGATAATAAGCACACTCACACCAGCGTCGGATACAAGCAAGTTTGTGCCCTTTCCCAGCACAAAATATTCGCGGTTGCAGTCACGGCAAAGTTTAACAATTTTTATAATTTCCTCCAGCGTTTTGGGGCGCACCATAATGGGACAATTGCCACCAATTTTATATGAAGTGTGATTGCTAAGCGGCACATTTGTGTGCACCATAGACTTGTTGATTTTTTTTAAATGCGCCAAAAAAACTCTATCTTTCATATTCCTCCAAAAAATTCGTTTTATCAATAATCTATATTTAAAAACACTTTTTTTTGTGAATATGCTATTTTTTGTGTGAATAGTTTACTAAGCAAAAGGTTGTTTTATTTGTTTAAATGTTCAAGAATTTTCTGTGCCAAATTCTTGCCTATTCCTTCCACTTTTGTCAGCGTTTCCACATCAGCATTTTTGATGTTTTCCACACTTTTAAATGCAGAAATTAGCGCCTTTTCTTTTTTCTCAGACAACCCCTTTATTTGTGATAGTTTAGAATTTATACTTTTTTTCAATCGGGTTGCGCGCTGAAATGTTATTGCAAAACGGTGGGATTCGTCTCTAATGGACTGCAATAGTTTTAGTGCAGGACTGCTCTTTGGCAATTTTACAGACGAAGTTGAGTGGGGCAAAAAAATTTCTTCTTCCTTTTTAGCAAGAGAGATTATGTTTGTGCTAAATTTGTGTTCACGCGTCGATTCCATAACTGCCGACAGTTGCCCTTTGCCACCATCGATTACCATCAAATCGGGAACGCAGGAAAAACTCACATCGTTTCCGCTTAGGTTTTTAATTCTTCTAGCCACCACATCGCGCAAACTGTCGTAGTCGTTTTGCACATCAATATTCACTTTAAATTTTCGGTAATGCGATTTTTTTGCCACCCCTTTTTCGAATACCACCATGCTTGCTACAATGTTTGTTGAGCCTAAATTGCTGATGTCGAAACACTCAATTCTGTTGGGCAGTTCGGCTAGTTCCAGCACTAGTTTCAACTCATAAAGCGCGCCAATTGTTTTGGTGTAGGCGTCGGTTGCTTTTATGGTGGCTCGTTTCAGTTGCTCCAGTGCATTTTGTTGTGCCATTTCCTTGAGTTTTTTTGCCACTCCTCTCTCGCCTTTTTGAAGAGTGATTTTTTTGTTTTTTAGTTCCGACAAAAATTCTTCCACCAACACTTTTTCAGCAACATTTGCCACAATTTTTTCTGGGATATGCGGATTGTCCAAATAATATTGCAGCATAAAATCGTCTAGAAAATCCTCTTCCAGTAGCATATCTACTTGATAGTTTTTAACGCCCACCATTTTTCCGCCCCTTATAAACGCCACCGAAATCACTGCCTTTTCGCCATCTTTTGCCACCCCAAAAACATCTGCGTCCACCTGCTGATTAAGTTCGGTTACATTGTAGTTATTTAAATTTTGAAGAGAGGCAATCATGTCTTTGATTTCTTTTGCCTTTTCATATTGTTCCACATCAGAAAATTTCATCATCTTTTCAAAAAGTTGATTTTTAACGAAATTATAATCTCCTTTCAAAAAGGCAATTACTTTTTCAATTTCCTTGCCATAATCGCGGCTGCTGATGTCAAAAACGCAAGGTGCGCTGCACTGACCAATATGATATTTTAAACAAGGTTTTTTGTGTTTTTTTGTTTCACTAATTTTTAAATTGCAAGTTCTAAGTCGAAACACCGACTGAATTATTTTCATTATGTCGCCACATTTAATGTTGCCAAAAAAAGGACCAAAATAGTAAGCCTCGTCTTTTTTTACTCGCCTTGTTATTTCAATTTTTGGAAAATCTTGGTGCTTGTAAATTTTAATATAGGGAAAAGCCTTGTCGTCTTTAAGCAAAATGTTGTAGTAGGGCTGCTCGGCGTAAACCATATTGCTTTCCAAACTTAACGCTTCTTTTTCGGAATGAGTCAAAATATAGTCAACGCTTACAATTTTTTTCACCAATTTCATTGTTTTTAAGTTTTTTGCAGTTTTGTTAAAATAGGACGACACTCTGCTTTTCAAGTTTTTTGCTTTGCCGATGTAAAGAACAAAGCCATTCTCGTCCAGCATCTTGTAAACCCCGCTCGAAGTAGGCAAATTTTTTACAATTGTAGATATTTTCGCTTGTCTTTCCATACTTAGATTATATACCAACACGCGAAAAATTTGCAAGTTTTAGTGAGTTTTCTTTTTTATAAAACATTTACATAATATTTATGAAAGTAACAATATTTTTTTAATCTAAACTTTAATCGATTATCAACAGACCAATAAAGGCTGTTATCGAGGAGCAATTGCTTTGCAAACGAAAATATTATTCACAAAAATAATCAATAAATCATAAAAGATATAGACAAAACATTTAACTAATTCAAGGGGGAAATATGAATTTTCAAAATGATGTGTTGTTGGTGTTGTTGCTGTCTATTTTTGCCAGTAGCACAGACACTGACCTTAACACTAACACCAATTTTCTGCTATTATTGTTGCTAATTTTGAGCGTGAGCAATCAGGTCAACAATTGTCTGCAGTGCAACCCGTGTTGTCCCTGCCCAACTTTTTGCCAGTAAAAAAAATTATAACTCAAATTTAGTTGCAACTTTTTTTTACCAATTCGTTTTAAATTACATAAAGTCACGAGAATGAAGTGCTCAACTCGCGCAGAAATTAACTATTCTTATAACAATGAAGAAATACATTCAGTGGTGCAGAGTTGACATCCACAAACAACAACTTAAATACCTGCATTTTCAAGTTTATATTTTTGTTCTGCAATTTTTAAATTTTCAATTAAATCATCTAAATTTCCATTCATAAAATCGTCGAGGTTATAAACGGTGTAATTGATTCTGTGGTCGGTTAGCCTGCCTTGTGGGAAATTATAGGTGCGAATGCGTTCGCTTCTATCCCCCGTTCCCACCTGATCGCGACGGTTTTTTGCATACTCCGCGTCTTTTTGCAAACGGTAATGGTCGTAGAGTTTGCTCTTTAAAATTTTCATTGCTTGTTCTTTATTCTTCAACTGGCTTCTACCGTCCTGACACGCCACCACAATATTTGTTGGTAAATGCGTGATTCTAATAGCGCTGTCGGTGGTGTTCACATGCTGACCGCCTGCTCCCGAACTCCTATAGGTATCGATTTTCAAATCTTTTTCGTTCAGTTCGATGTCCACTTCCTCATGCTCCGGCAACACCGCCACAGTAGATGTGCTGGTGTGGATTCTGCCCGAACTCTCGGTTTCCGGCACCCGTTGCACTCTGTGCACGCCGCTCTCAAATTTTAGCGATGCATAAGCACCCTTGCCCTGCACCCTAAACGAAATCTCCTTCATGCCACCAAGTTCAGTTTCGTTTGCGCTAAGCAGTTCCACTTTCATGCGCTTTTTTTCTGCGAACATAGCATACATTCTAAAAAGTTGAGCGCTAAAAAGGCTTGCCTCATCTCCACCTGCACCTGCTCTAATTTCCATGATAACATTTTTGTCGTCGTTTTCATCTTTGGGAAGCAATAGCACTTTCACTTCTTCTTCAATCTTTTTAAGCCTGATCTCGCACTCTTCAATTTCCATTTCAGCCAAACTTTTCATCTCGCTGTCACTCTCATTATTTTTCAATAATTGTGCGTCCGTCAAATTCTTTTTTATCTGCTCATAGTCATTCAGTAGCACACAAATAGGTTCTAGCCCGTTGTATTCCTTGACTAGTTTTTGATAATTTTTCATGTCAGATATAACTTCTGGGCTGGCAATCAACGCCGACAACTCGTCGAATCTATTTTTAATTTTTTTTAGTTTATCTATCATCATACCCTCATTTTTTTGCACAAACAAATCTGTGTTTGCCCGAAAAATCTTTTAATATTTTAGCGTATTTAAAATCTTTTTCCAATAACTTTTTTATTTTTTTCTGTAATCCCTCATCTATTTCTAAAAATAATACGCCGTCCTCTTTTAAAAATTGTGGGGCTTTTTCAATTATTTCTTTATAAAATGTCATACCGTCGACTCCGCCGTCTAGCGCCATCATCGGGTCATATTTTTTAACAACTGGGCTTAAATTTTTCAGTTGCGCAGTTTTAATATACGGCGGATTTGAAACAATTACATCAAACTGCCCCTTTACTTTGCTGAACATATCGGATGCAAAAACATGTGTCTGTAACTTATTTTTTTTCATGTTCTTCCTGCAGTTTTTTAACGCCTTTTTGCTTTTATCGCAAAGAAAAACTTCTGCGTTTGTGTGTTTTTTTATGGCAAGCCCAATAACTCCACTGCCTGTGCACATATCAAGCACACGCACGCACGAATTGGAATGTGCTTTGTTTTTGTTCTCGATTTCTGTGCCCACACTTAAATATTCTTCCACAACCGAGTCTAGAATCTCATCGGTTTTAGAAGATTTCTGTTTAGTTGTTTCACTTTTGTTAGCGTTAGTTCTTTGCGGTATCTTTATTATATTTTCTTTTTGTGCCGTGTCAATTTCGACATCAACCTTAGCAGAACATTTATCATTTATCTTGTTGATATATAAAATTACCAATTCTGCTAAAATTTCGGTTTCTTTTCTCGGCGACAAAGCGTGCGGTGAAAAATATATGTCCACCGACAAAAAATCCGTTTTTTTCAAAATTTTTTGGTGAGGAACCGCTTGCTTTCGTTTTTTAATAATAGACAAAAATTGGTGAATTTCTTTTGAGGAAAATTCATGAAGCAGCAAATGTGCGTAACTAATTCCTGTGATTGTGCGCAGCCAAAAAAGCATTTCATCATGAGTCATGTCGCTTTTGTGAGTCTCTTTAGCCATTGCTACCAACTCTTTTAAATTCATAACACTTTTCATAATTTTTCCTTTTTGACTAATGCAATTATTGATTAATTCAAAAATATATTAAAAAAAACTTGTAGTAACATTACAAGTTTTTTCGATTATACCAAATTGCAGTAAAAAATAAAGCAACTTTGGCTTTACCTTTTTATGACTAATCTAGATTGTATTTTTGCTTGAACTTTTCCACTCTACCTGCGGTGTCAACAAGTTTATGTTGCCCAGTAAAGAAAGGGTGGCATTCGTTGCACACTTCAATTTTAAGTTCATTGCTTTTATAGGTTGATTTTGTTTTGAATTTGTTTCCGCAACCGCAGATAACTTCAACCTCATGGTAGTTTGGATGGATGTCTTGTTTCATTTTTTTACCTCGTAGTAATTTACAACAAATATTATACCCAAAAGAACCACATAAGTCAATACAATTTTCCACATTTCTTCAATAGTTTTTTCACAATGTCATAAATATCGCCCGCACCCAAAATCAAAGTGGTGTAGCCTTTTTTGTTTGCGTTTATTATTTCTTTTTTCAATTGTCTTTTAGTGAGCACAAGTTTGGAGTTATTGTGCAAAACATAAGAAAACAACGCTTTTTCGTCGCCCTCACTGTCGTAAACTTCGCGCGCGGGATAAGTTTTAAAAATTAACAACTCGTCTGCGTCGCAAAAACTCGATTGAAACTGTTGCATCAGCAGTTTTGTGCGGGAAAACAAATGCGGCTGAAAAATGCACAGGATGTTGTCGCAATGATTTTTAAGACCCAGCAAACTATTTTTTATTTCGGTGGGATGATGTGCGTAGTCGGCAATAACAGGAAATTTTTCTCCGCCCAGCACTTCATAGCGTCTTTTAACGCCCGAAAAGTCGCGCAAAGCGTTTTCTATAACTTCACTGTCGACGCCATAAAGATGAGCCACTGCAATGGCGCAAATGGAATTAAAAACATTGTGTTTTCCTAGCATATTTATTTTAAAGTCGCCAATTTTTTCTGTTTTATAGTTTGCTTTAAACGAAAAACCCAAGCCTTTTTCCTGAATATCGTATGCGTAAAAGTCAAAACTGTTGTTTAGTCCGCAAGAAAAAACGGAAAGATCAATGTTTATTTTATTTGCAAATTTTTTGTTGTTATAAAGCACCACATTTTCTGTGGCGTTTTCTGCAAACTGTAAAAAGGCCATTTCAATTTGTTTGTAACTTTTAAAAAAATCCAAATGGTCTTTTTCAATGTTTGTGATTAGCGCGGTGTGGCTTTTTAAAAACTGAAAACTGTTTCTATATTCGCACGCCTCAGTTATAAAATAGTCGCGTCCGCCAATAAACAAGTTGCCAAATTCTTTGCTTTCGCCTCCAAGATGAACGGTGGGAAATTTGCCTGCTTTTAAAAAAATGTGGGCAATCATGGCGCAAGTTGTGGTTTTGCCGTGGGTGCCGGCAATGGAAATCACATTTTCATAAAGGCTAGCAATTGCGCCCAAAAACTGCGAGCGTTCCATCACGCGTATAGCATTTGCGCGTGCTTTTATCAGTTCGCAGTTGTCTTCCTTTATCGCCCCTGTCATTACCACTAAATCTACACTTTTAGTTATGTGTTTTGTGCTGTGGCCCACGAAACATTTGATTTTTTTTGTTTTTAGTTTGTTAAAACAGTCGTTAAAGTGTAAATCGGAGCCGCTTACAACTTTTCCCATGTTCTTGCAAAGAATTGCAAGGGCGCTCATGCTGATTCCGCCAATTCCAATGAAGTGGATGTGCGAAATATTGTCAAAATCAAAATCAATCATAAAAATATATATGAAAGTTGGTGAAAAAAGTTGTGATTGAGCGGTAAAAATGCTATAATTATCGTAGTTTATATAAGGAGTGTGTACTAAATTGAGAATCACAGATGTTCGTATTAGATTGATGCAAAAAGAGGATAGCAAGTTAAAAGCAGTTGCTTCTATCACAATTGAAGACTGTTTTGTTGTTCATGACATCAAGGTTTTAGAGGGCAGCCAAGGAGATTTCTTTGTTAGAATGCCTAGTCGTCAAACCAACGATGGTGAATATAAAGACATTGCTCATCCGCTTAACACACCTACAAGAGAAGAAATCAATCGTCTTGTATTGGCTAAGTTCGAAGAAGAAAGAACTGCAAACAGAGCATAGTTAATAGGCTTAAAAAGTTAATTCTATCAAAATTTATGATAAATTTATGTATATGTGTCGTATGACTATAAAAAGTAAGCGTCTAAATTTTTGTTGCATCAAAAAATCCAAAACTAAATAATTTTATTTCATCCATAAAAAAACATCTGAACATATTTTGTTTGTCAGATGTTTTTTATTTTTTACAAGGCGAGCGCCTTAAAGCATGTGTCATGCACTTATTATTAGTTATAATTTTATTATGCAGTCTTGTCACATTTCAAATCTTGATTTTCGGAAACTTAAAAAATGGTTTTATTTTTTTGCATTTACCCCTCTAAATCTGATATGCCCAAATAGCATAAACGGTAACAAGAATTTCCGAGCCTGCGCTAGTAAGCCCCCAAACTCCAAAATCGGTGGATTTAAATGTTTGATTTGGTTCGAAATATTTGTATGTGATTCCGTTATAATAACGCCAATTCCAAACCAATCCATAACTGTGCTTAAAGCCCAACTCATTACCTGTAAACAACCTGAAGTTAGTTGCAACCGTGCCCGTGTATGTTTTATCCACATAATTAGGACCGGAGGCATAAGCATTGTCGCGGTAGAATCTCACTTTAAATGAGAATGTCTTTGCGCTCCATGATGCATAAACTGTTTGGTTAGATGTGTAACCCCAACTGCTTTTGCTAACACCAGTTGATGATGTTATAAGCGTTCCAGATGTGGAGCCTAATCTCCAACCCGTAAATGTATAGCCTGCGCGCGTTGGCACTCCCAAATTGTAGTATGAACCATATTTAACTGTCACACTTCCCATAGAAGTTCCGCCATTGGCATTTCTAGTAACAGTGTAAGATCGTGCTGACCAAGCCGCATAAACCGTTTGATTTGCGGTGTAACTCCACTTACTTAAACTTGCGCCCGAAGTGTCAGTCAACTTTCCTGATAGGTTGCTATATAAATACCAACCCGTGAAAGTATAGCCCGCGCGTGTTGGAACACCTAAGTTGTAATAACTGCCGTGAGTCACAGTGGTGGAACCCATGGAGTTTCCGCCGTTTGTGTTTCTGGTAACAGTGTATGTTTTTACTTTCCACTGTGCAGTTAGTGTTGCACTTTTATAATAGGTCCACTTTCCAGATGACGAGTAAGAACCGCTACTATCTTTCCAACCTGTGAAAGTGTAACCCGTACGCGTTGGTGTTGGAAAGGAATAACTTTGATTGTAGGTTAAAGAATATGTTTTTGACGATGCTCCGTCAATGCTTCCGCCGTTTGCCTGAAGTACCACAGAATAGTAAACAACCGGTGCAGTAACTTGCTTCCAAACTGCGTAAAGATTAATAGTTACACCATTTGTAGTTGTTAAATTATTTACAACTTGCTGATTGCTATAACTTACACCGCCACTGCTGCTAGTTGACCAGCCTATAAAGTTATGATTTGCTCTTGTATATGTATTTGCTCTTAGCGCTTGAGAAGACCCGTAAAAGAACGCTTGAGAAGACATTGAAGAACCCGTGCCACCGTTACTATAAAACGCAACATAATAGGTGTTTGCTGTCCACTGTGCGTAAAGAGTTTTGTTGCTGCTCACTGTCCAAACTTTTAAGCAATTGCCGTTCGCGTTGGTATATTGCGTACCGCCACTAGTTGCGTCATACCATCCCTTAAAGGTGTAACCCGTTCTGGTTGGCACCGGCAAACTGTATGATGCATTAAAGGAAACCGCTTTAGTGGTAGGAGACACACTGCCGCCATTCGCGTTTAGCGAAACAGTATAGTTTGTTACAACAGGAACCTCCACCTCGTTGGACTCCCACTGTGCGAAAAGTTTGTGACTCTCTCTTGTTGTCACCGTGGTGTCTTTGGTTATTAATGTTTTAAAAGTTGATTCTTTATACCAGCCTTTGAAAACATAATTTGTTCTGCTTGGAGTTGGCAAACTGGAATATTTTGCCCCATAAATAACATTTATTGAAGTTCTGAAATTGCCGCCTGTTGCACCGTTATACTCCAGTGTCACCACACTTGCGTTAGGCAACTCTCTCACCCATGCAATCAGAGCATAGTCTCTTTTAACAACCACACTGCTCCAATTAGAGTTTCCGTTTAGCGTCCATTCCACAAAATCATAGTCTTTGTTAATCATGTTGTAAGAAATCAAATATATAAAGGAGTCAAACAAGTCATACACTAAGATATTATTGTCCTTTTTAACAAGTGTGTAGCCTTCGTATAGTTTTAGGTTGGAATGACTGTTTGAAGAGGAAACCGCCTTGCCCTCACCGTCAAAAATTTTCAAATCCACATAGTTGGTTGCGTTCAGTTGCACCCCCGACACCGCTTGGCTTATTTCTAATAAATAATTGTTAAGCACCACAGTTCTGCTTTTTTCAAACTGATCTTCCACCTTAATAGGAAGATAATTCAGTTGTGGATAGCCCTCGTTTTCTTCAATGTCAATGTTCCAAATCTCTCCAAATTTCCACATCACAATAACATTGTCAACTTTAATTATATTTCCATTCGAGTCCACCAAAGTATCTTTTCTGATGTGTGAATAAAGGCTAGGTTGTGTTTTTAGAATGGATGAAGAATAGCCTTGAACATAATAACGCTCTTCTTTCACAACCGATTGTGTGATAACTGAGTTTGAGTCGGTAATTTCCGTCATCCCCACACCCAACAACTCTTCCTTATTTATTCCCTCTTCAAAAACTCTAAATCTGTTGTTGTCGTAATATAGTCCGATAACGGTGTTCGATAATTTTTCATCGCTAGACTTGTAAACGCTGTTGATACCAACAAGCGCACCAATACTTTCTTCTTCAATATTCTCCACTTTGTCAACATAAAGGTAAATTGCACTATAACTGTCTTTCAAATTGCCGCCGCTTATATTATCAGTGGCAACACCCTCGTGATTTTTATAGGTGTTGAAACCCACAAGCCCGCCGTAAACAATGTCTTTTTCACCCAGATGCACGCTGCCTTTAGTGTAGGAAAACAACACATTTCCGCCCTGGTTATAGCCCGTGATGCCGCCAAATGTGCCAGTAATACCTTTAGGAAGATATTCCACCTCATCGGCTCCAGCAACAATGGTTAATCCTGCAAGCAATTCCACCGATGTTCTGTCGATAATCGCTGTCACTTTTTCCACAAATGGAGTATCTATGGTAGAACTTATGTTTTGTCCGCTAATGCCGCCAGCATAGGTTGCCTCAGTATCAAAAAAAGCATTTTTTACTTCAATTCGCTCAATAATGCCGTAGTTTATTCCTGCAATTGTTCCCAAACTATCAAATGTTCCTTTTGCATTGAAACCGTTAATTTTCAGGTTGTAAATCAAACTTGTTTGAGAAATTATTGAAAATAACCCTGCATTTGAGAAATCTGCCTCTTCGTAGCCGCCGCTGGAATAGTTGTTTGCCACATAATCCTGTGGATTAAGGTTTAGATTATAAATTGTTTTTCCGTTGCCGTCAAACCAACCGGTAAATTCTCCCAGCGGTCTCCAATATCCGTTGTAAATAGGTTTTAAGTCGATGTCGCCCACCAATTTGTAGTTGTCACTAAGTCGGTATTTAACGGCTTTTATGCCCTCTTCATTTGTTATAGGCAAACCAATGCTAGCCAGTTGCGCTGCTGTGGATATGTAATAAGGGGCGTCTTTAGAGCCGTCACCCACCAGCACATCACAGTGCAAGTTTCTAAAGTTGATGTTAGATGTTGTGAATGTAATGCGAGCAACGCCGCCCTTGTGTGCAGTGTAAACTCCATTTTCATAGGAAACAACACTATCATCGCTGCTAGTGATTTCGATTTCAGTTGTATTGTCAACATTTTCGTGATCCAGTTCAATTTCAAACTGCTCACCCACTTCTTTATACATTGTAGACAAAGGTAATGCGATTTTTTCTGTGTTAGTCGCAACAAAATAAACAGCAAAACCTAATGACACTGCCACAACGCTGATTAATAAAATTGCTAAAAATCTTTTCATTTTTCCACCTTTTAAAAAATTTTTGCATAAAATAAATATCGAACTATTTATAATTTATTTCTGTCATGCAAATTGGATTTTTTTGATTTTTATATATGTTTAAACACTTGGTCGCAAATGTTTTAGTTTTGTTTTTTAAACGCCACAATTAATTGATAATACTATATAT
>CAYJCT010000011.1:0-11695 GCA_964368745.1 uncultured Christensenella sp.
TTAAATAAACTACACATTAAATTAAGTTTATTTCAGTTTGATTTTTTTCGTTCATTTCATATAAGTTTGTTAAGTTCATTTGATTGAGCATAATTAATCACACATTATATTTCGTTTATTTCAAAACAACTCATTTTAGTTTCGACGAAATTATTTCTTTAGCCACTTGTGGATTTGCTTTGCCTTTGGTTGCACCCATAATTTTGCCCACAAAAAAGTTGGTGACTTTTTCAGGGTTCTCGGCAAATTGTGCCACTGCAGTTGCATTAGTTACAATTAGTTCGTCCACCAAACTTATCAATTCATCATCGTCCACCTTTTCAAACATCCCCATTTTTTCCGCCAAGGCGGTGGGGTTTTCGCCCGTTTGATAAACAATCGCAAACAAACTTTTTGCATTTGCTCGAGAGATTTTTTTGTTTAAATGCATACCAATTATCTCCACCAAATTGTCGCTGGAAATGGCAATGGGCGCATCCATAGAAAGCAGGGAGAAAATTTCTGTCATAATCCAATTAGAGATTTCTTTTGGCTGATACAATTTTGCCACACACTCATCAAAAAAATCTGTGACTTCCTTTTTGGATGTCAAAATATTTGCGTCGTATTCCGGCAATCCATACTCACCCACATACTTTTGCTTGCGCGCACTGGCAAGCAGTGGCATGCGTTTTCTAATTGCTTCCACCACCTCTCTATCTAACCTAACAGTCAAAATATCAGGATCAGGAAAATAGCGATAATCGCTGGATTCTTCCTTTTTGCGCATGGAAAAATTCACACCTTTCTCGTCATCCCATTTTCGCGTTTCCTGCACAATTTTCTCGCCACTCTCTAACTCCTGCACCTGACGAGCAAATTCATATTCTATGCTGCGTGCAACCGACTTAAACGAGTTTAAATTTTTCATTTCCACGCGCGTGCCAAGTGTGTTCGCTCCTTTCTTTTTTACCGACAAATTCACATCGCAACGCATTCCGCCCTGCTCCATTTTACACTCAGCCACTCCCGCAAAAATAAACCGCTCTCTCAGTTTGGTCAAAAACTCCACCGCTTCGTCCGCGCTAGAAATATCGGGCTCAGTAACCGATTCAATCAGCGGAATACCGCCACGGTTATAATCTACATTTGTGTGCGACATAGTGTGCACCAACTTGCCTGCGTCTTCCTCCAAATGTATGCGGTTTAGACGCACGGTTTTTCCACTGTCTAGCACAATATGACCGCCCACGCAAATGGGTTTTTCCAACTGACTAATCTGATACGCCTTACTTAAATCGGGATAAAAATAATTTTTTCGTTCCATAACCGCCACATCGTTGATAGTGGAATCAACCGCCAGCCCTGCTATGATAGTGAACTCCACCGCCTTTTTATTCAGCATGGGAAGGGAACCCGGAAACCCTAAGCAATTTGGACAACACGCGCTGTTTGGCACTTCTCCAAAACTTTTTTTGCACCCGCAAAAAATCTTTGTGTTGGTGTTTAGTTCCGCGTGGATTTCCAGCCCAATAACCAAATCATACTTATTTTGCATTGTCGTCCTCCTTGTTGAAATGTTTTTCAATAAAGTCGCCAACATTGTAGATGCAACCCTCATTAAACGCGCCTGCCACAATCTGCACACCTAACGGCAAGATATTTTCGCTTTTTCCATAGGGAACACTAGCACTAGGCAATCCTGTGATAGAGGCAAAAACGGTGAACAAATCTTCCAGATACATACTCACAGCATCCTTTGTTTTTTCGCCCAACCTAAACGCCTCGCCATATGTTGTGGGCAACACCAACACATCCACATGCGAGAAAATTTCTTTTGCATTTTTAACCAAACTCTGTCTAACTTTTTTTGCCTTGTTGTAATATGCGTCATAGTAACCGCTGCTAAGCACATAGTTGCCCAGCATAATTCTACGCTTCACTTCCCTGCCCCAACCACTCGTACGACTAAGTTTGTAAACCTCGTCAATATTTTGAGCAAGAGGAGAGCGCGCTGAATATTTAACACCATCAAACCTACCTAAGTTAGACGCCGCCTCCGCGGTGGATAAAATATAGTAAACGGGCAAACCCATTTCGAAATTTTTAATGTCCACATATTTAATAATTGCACCATTTTCTTTTAAAAATGCAAGCAGTTTTTCAAAAAGTTTGTGGTGTGTTGTGGTTTTAATTTTTTCCACCAACTGATTAACCACGCCCACCACCAATCCGTCAACACTGCCCGTGATACTGTCCGCAAAATTAGGAACCACACAATCTGCCGACATCTGATCAAAACTATCGTGTCCCGCAATAACACCAAGCATAATTGCATTGTCTCTCACCGACGAAGTAATGGGGCCAACTTGGTCAAAACTAGACGCAAAAGCAGTCACACCGTATCTCGACACTCTGCCATAAGTGGGTTTCATTCCCACCACGCCGTTAAACGAACTGGGCTGGCGAACGGAACCGCCCGTGTCGCTACCCAATGCCACAACAGTGAGATTGCACGCCACTGACACCGCGCTGCCACCACTTGAGCCGCCTGCCACAAAATCGTCACTGTGAGCATTTAAACACGCCCCAAACGCAGAGGTTTCGTTAGTTCCGCCCATGGCAAACTCGTCCATGTTAGTTCTGCCGATGATAACAAAACCCGCGTCCACCAACTTGTTCACAACGGTTGCGCTATAGGGACTAACAAAATCTTTCATAAAATTTGACGCACACGAACACACCTTTCCTTTAAACAAAAAGTTGTCTTTTATCATCACGGGAACGCCGGCAAAAGGTCGAGTTTCTTTGCCCTCGGCAATGGCTTTATCTATGCCCTCGGCAATGGAAAATGCGTCGTCAAAAAATTCCAGCACTGCGTTTTTGTGCTTAAACTTTTCGCATTGCTTAAAAAAATGCTCCACCAACAATTTTGACGACACCTCGCCGCTCTTAATTTTAGCCGCAATTTCGTTTATACCCAGTTTTAGTATTTCCATTAATCCACCACCTTTGGAACCACAAAAAATGTTTCCTCAATCTCGGGCGCATTGCTAAGCACATCTTCCACATCCATGCTGCCCCTCACCTCATCTTCACGCAGTTCAGCAATTGACACCTCTTTGCCATAGTCGCATTCCTCGTCCAGTTCGCACGCTCTAACTTGCTCCACAAAAAGCGCAATACTTTCAAAATCATCCACCAACTCCAGCAACTCTTCTTCACTAGACTCCAGCGCCGAGAGAATTTGTAGTTTTTTTATTTCCTCTAATGTAATTTTCATATTTGTCTCCTAATTTTCATTAGTCCATAATTTTTTGTTAATATTGTTTATTTTTTTATTTATTAAAGTTTTACCCATGCTTTTGCTGTCAAATTTTTGTACCAGCATTTTAGTTTATTAATAAACAATATTTTATTTTAAAAACAAAAATTGTTTTAATTATTTTTTTAAATTTAAAATATCAATAAAACTTTGGTAAATTTTTAGGTTTATGTCCAAAAGTTTTTATTGGATTTTTTAACTTTTCGTTTGCACATCTTTACGCATCTTTATTTTCTTTTTTGGGTTCTATTAATGATAAGTATAACTCATCTAGTTGTTTTTCATCAACAAAATTAGGAGCTTCTGTCAAAACATCCTGTGCTGTCTGAATTTTCGGAAACGCAATAACCGACTTGATGTCTTTGGTTTTTGCCAGCAACATATTCAAGCGGTCCAGCCCCAGCGCCAGCCCACCGTGCGGAGGTGCGCCATACTTAAAGGCGTTCACAAAAAACCCGAAAGATTTTTCAATTCTCTCCTCCGAAAACCCCAGCGCCTTAAACATTCTTTGTTGCAACCCACTGTCATAAATCCTGATGCTACCACCGCCCACTTCATAGCCGTTAATAACAATGTCGTACGCCTTTGCACGCACCTTTTGAGGAGCGGTTTCCAGCAAATGAAGGTCTTCGTCTTTAGGAGAAGTGAAAGGATGATGCTTTGCCACCAGCCTGTTTTCTTCGGCACTATACTCAAACAAAGGAAAGTCACTCACCCAAAGAGCAGCATAAACACTCTCGTCAATAAGCGAGAATTTTTCTGCCAGATGCAGACGCAGTTTTCCTAAAGCGTGAAGCACCACATCGCTGTCTTTGTCGGCAACCAAAAATAAAACATCGCCCATTTTCGCATTTGTCATTGCAAACAACTCATCCAATTGCTCAGACGAAAAATATTTTAGCAGCGGACTTTTTGGCGCGTCGTCAGCAAAAGTGATATAACTCATGCCCTGCGCGCCCGCCTCTTTAACAAAATCCACCAACTTTTCCAAATCGCGACGAGGCAATTTTTCCACCATGCCTTTTCCGTTGATCACCCTAACACTGCCACCGCCTGCAACAATGTCTTTAAACACATTCAACTCGCAATCTTTTGTAATTTTTGAAATGTCCACAATTTCCAGCCCAAACCTAGTGTCGGGCTTATCGCTGCCAAACCTGTTCATAACTTCGTCGTAAGTCAGTTGCAAAAACGGCTCTTTAAACTCCACTCCAATAACATCAAAAAATATGGATTTAACAAGTTCTTCCATAACGGTCATCACACTTTGCTCTTGGTCCACAAAACTCATTTCCATGTCAATTTGCGTAAACTCTGGCTGACGGTCAGCGCGCAAATCCTCGTCTCTAAAACATCGGGCAATTTGATAATATCTGTCGTAACCTGCAAGCATCAGCATTTGTTTGTATAGTTGCGGACTTTGAGGAAGCGCAAAAAATTTGTTGGCAAAAGTTCTGCTCGGCACTAAATAATCACGCGCGCCCTCAGGCGTTGATTTTCCCAAAAAAGGCGTTTCAATTTCAATAAAATTATTGCTGTCCAAATATTTTCTGGTGGACTTATAAATCTCGTTTCGCATAAGCAAATTTCTTTGAAGATGCGCTCTTCTCAAATCCAAATATCTGTGTTTCAACCTGATTGCATCGCTACCCGTTTCGTCGTCAATGGCAAAAGGCAAGGGTGCACTCTCCGATAAAATATGCAACTTCGCTCCCTTTATTTCCCACCTGCCTGTTGGCAAATTTTCGTTTATGCTCTCCTCATCTCTTGCAAGCAGCGTTCCCTCCACGCAAATCACAAACTCGTTTCGCATTCTCTCCACGCGTGAAAAATCGCTCATTTCTTCCTTGTTGAACACCACTTGAATAATTCCCGTTCTGTCGCGTAGGTCCACAAAAACAAGACTGCCAAAATCTCTGCGTTTTGCCACCCATCCAAATGCAGTAACATTGCTGTTCGCATAACTTTCCAAAAATTCTCCGCAATAACATGTTCGCTGCCTGCCATTTAATTTGTCTAACATAATAAAAAAACCGTCCTCTTATATTAATGAAAATATAAGGGACGAAAAACATTTTTTCCGCGGTGCCACCCTAATTAGCAGACTTTTTTCTGCTCACTCATAAAATTAAAAATTGCTCATGAGGCGTTCGAGTTCAACCTATTTTTTAAAACGGCTCTCAGTCACGGCGTTTCTTCCTGTTAAAAATATTTTGATTGCACCCCTCTCAGTCATCGCAAAAAGTATATTAGATATATTATATGAAAAAAAAGTATTTGTCAATAATTTACACTAAATTAGTTTTTTAAATATGGTATTAGTATTAACCTAAATTGTTTTAAATATCAGCGCAGTATTACACAAAATAGTGCAATAATATGACTAATTTTCAAAAAATTGAAACAGCGCATTTGTTTAAAACTTGCAACTATTTCGCACTCGAAAAATCGTTTTAGTTAATCAAAAGTGGCAATGAAAAAATCTATTCGCTAAGCACACTGCTTTTTTGCGCTTTGATTTTGTTGGAATTAAACGCCCAAATCAAAAATCCGCCTGCCAAAAACACTGTGGTCAAACTAGCACTTACCCACTGTAACCAGGTCAAAGTCACCGTACCCGTCATAAACTGTGTGGCAAGTGAATAGAACGCTAAAGGCGTGTAGTAAACAAGATTTGTGCCTGCAATAACTATAGCCGACAACAACTGCGAAAACAAAATAGACAACACCAACATTGTTAAAATTGGCACCCATCGCTTTTTAGTTATGGCGTTTAGTGAGATGGTCATCACCACCGTAAACAACAAATAAACTAAATAAGAAAGATAACTAAAAATCATAAAAGACGCCGCAAGTCCTCCACTGTCTGTCAACAAAATAGTTAGCACAAAATGCAGCGCGCATGAAAGCATATAGCAAACGCACACGCCAGCACTTGCTACAATTATTTTTGCTCCAATCATATAACCTGGCAAAATGCCCGAATTTATTGGCAGTAACCAAAGTTTGTTGTTGATTTGTTTGGATATAGAATTGGAATAAACAATCACTATCACCAAAAAAAAGTAAGTAATCATAAATGCCATAAAATAGCCCGTGCTAGACCTGTAGTTTTTTTCAAAAAACAATGCAATTTCGTCGAGACCATCCACTGAGATGTACTCTTTAAAAAAAGTCATTGAAAGCACATAGATAATTGAAAGAACCGCCACTCCTAGCGCTAGCCCCAAAATTGAATAGAAAGTTTTTGTGCGCCTAAGTTCAATATATTCCTTTTTTAAACAAGCGGCAAAAACATTTTTTTTAACTTTCATAGTTTTAGACAAACCGCCTAAATTGTCAGTTTCGTAATTACTTAACTGCATCTTTTCCTCCTTGCTCATTGGTGGAAATAAACACATCTTCCAATGTGTTTTTCTTAACCGAAATTTCGTTAAAATCAATTTTTGAATCAATTATAAATTGAGTCAGCGCAATTTTTTCTTCCAAACTGCCAAATTCCAACTCCACACTCGCCTGTAAACGATTGATTTTTTTAACCTTTTTTCCTTTCAAAAACTTGCACAAATTCTCAAGGTCAGAGGTAGACGCTAAAACAGACAAAATATTAGAAGACAGTTTGCTCAGCACCTCGTCGATAGAACCTTCCACCGCAACATTTCCGCCCACCAATATACCAACTTTATCGCAAATTCGTTCAATATCATTTAGGATATGAGTGCTAAGCACAATGGTTTTTCCCTTTTTCTTTAAATCTTGAATAATTTTTGTAACTTCTAAGCGACCTTGCGGATCAAGCGCGCTCGACGGCTCGTCCATAAGAATTAACTGCGGCTCAAAAATAAGCCCTGCAGCAATGCCCATTCTCTGCTTCATCCCGCGTGAAAAGGAAGAAATTTTAGCGTTTATTGACTCGCTTAGCCCCACCATTTTCAAAACTTCTTCCGCTTTTTTTAGCACTTCATCTTTGTTTTTGTCACTTGGTGCATACAAAAACTCTAAATATTCATACGCCGTCATAAACTCATACATGGCAGGGATGTCGATAATATATCCCACTTTGTGAGACAAATCGTTAACCGAAACTACTCGTTTTTCGTCCACAAAAACTTCGCCTGCTTCGTAATCAATCAACTGCATAATAACATTAAACAGTGTAGTTTTACCCGTTCCATTTGCGCCTATTAGACCATAAATTTCACCTTTTGCAACTCTTATATCAATGCCTTTAAGCACTTCGTTATTGCCATAACTTTTTTTAATTCCAATAGTTTTTAGCATATCCTTACAAATCAACCTTTTCATAATCTATTTTTATAATCTATTTGATTGTATCAACAAACACTCAAATTACCAAATATCGCGCAAGCATTTTGTAAAATTTTGTAATCATTTTTTGTCAAATTTTTATTTGCATTGCTAAGAAAAAAAAGTCAGCATAAAAACCGCTTGACACTTTTGCCGCCAAGGCTCAGCCTTGGCAAAGACTTAAAAGAAAAATTTTCAACTCACATACAACCGCTTGACACATTATCCAAATTAAATTTGGTGAAGACTGCTGAGAAAAATTCTTAACTCACAAAAATCTTTTGACACAGGGCTCAAGGTCCCCACTTTGAAGATTGCTGAAAAAAAATCTTAACTCACAAAAATCTTTTGATACAGGGCTCAAGGTCCCCACCTTGAAGATTGCTGAAAAAAATGCCAACCCACAATTTATGGATTGACACATGATAAACTTAAGTTTGGCTCAGCCTTTGCAAAGACTGCAGAGAAAAATTCTCAACTCACATACAACCGCTTGATACGAGCCTCAAGGCTCAGCCTTTGCAAAGACTGCAGTACAAAACGCCTGCCCACTAATTTTGCTTTTGATACAGGGCTCAAGGTCCCCACCTTGAAGACTGCTGAGAAAAATTCTTAACTCACAAAAATCTTTTGATACGAGCTTCAAGGCGCTCGCCTTGTTACATTTCGCGAACATCTCGCTCATCAAAATCAATTTCTTGTAACCTATCTTCAATACTACAATCTTGAACAATAGTTTCAACTTCGCCCTCTGCACTTTCTTTTTCACCAGCAACTTTACCGCTATTACCTGCCACTTGATCATAGTCCACCTTGGTTGCGTCCACATCTTTTTGATGTAGACCACCATCGCTGTATAGATGCGTCGCGTCCAAATAAGCATCGTCTGGATTTTCTCCCATAAACGCGCCTGTCTCGTCATCGTTAACTTCCATATCTTTGTTAGCCACTTCCGGCGACAAAATCTCATTAACTCTACGCGCCCTGTCGGTGTTATCTTTTTGCGTCCAAAGCACAGTAGAACTCTCTTGCCTTTCCACTTCTTGCCCTTGTTTTTTAAGCGCAATTTCCACATCGCTGCCGCCGTCCACAATCGCCTGATCGTCGTCAATCACCACAACCCCGCGCTTGCTAGCAATATACTCACGAATGTTAGCATTCTTCACTTCAATAGCCTCGTTTCTTTTCACTGCATTTCTGATGATGGAAATATTGCCTTTTTCCTGCTCACTTCTTTTTTCTAAAAATTTACTAATAAAAAACCTAGCAGTCACATCGCTTGCCGACGCCACTTGCTTGGCAATACTTGCCGCCACCTCATCACTGCTTCTTTGCATTGTATGATGCGCCAAATAATGTTTTGGCCGCACATTCAACTGATAATCATTAGACTTACTATCAGTGGGAACTGCAGTAATCTTATACCAAAACGAACTAGGCATAAGTTCTGCATCGCGCACCGAATTATACTCCGCACCCGCACTTTTTGCACCCGCAAAAGGCTTGTACGGCCCTGACGAAATTAAATAAATAGGCTTGTCTACTTGCTCGCCGTTCACCACAGCATTTTCACGCTCAATAGAAAAAAGGTTAAGAGCAGTACGCGCAAAATAGATATCCGCACCCGGTTTTTGCGCCGCGCGCTGATGTATAACTCTTTTAACATAACTTGCTGTTGTGGCAACATTTTGCCAGTTCACAGCGCGTAGTTTTGCGTTCACCTCGCCCACATTCTCGTCTTCAAAATCAATGTTGACCAACGCTTCGTTGCACAGTTTATTTTCTAATCCCAGCGAAATGCTCAAGTATTTTAAAGGGTCAATTTTATGCAAACTATCAATTTTATGCTCTTCAGTGCCTTTCACAATGGAAAGAATTTTACCTTGTTCTGCCAAGTTTTTAAACAACGAATGAAAATAAGCCACCTGCGTTTTGTAACTAAGTAACCCCGTTTCACGCGACTTTGGAACGAATGTGAAAAGGTTGCCGTTAAGAATAACAACTGCGTTTGGCGACTGTTCCATAAGCGAAATATTGTATTCCAGTTCGCGAATATATGGGTTTCTTTTTGCCAGATGCTCGCCCACTTGCGCGGTTGCGTATCCCATGTCCACATTAGACACGATGTTCAGCCCCAAATCTTTTCTGCGAACTTTATAGTCAAAAATACTAGGCGCGGTGTCCTTATAATCCACCTCAAAAACTTCCAGCACTCTTTTTCTAACTTCGTCTGAATTTTTTTTGATGTCATCAATTGAAATCGGTTCTTCTTCCATCAACTCTTTCTTTTTTGCCATATATATCTACTTCCTTTTTTGTTTGCTGTCTACATTTCCTTGTTCTGGTCTATGTCCAGTTCCAGTTCGTTTTGCGCGTCTATTGACTCTCCATCGAATATAGTCAACTGCGTTTCTTCTAACGAATACTGTTGATCCTTAGGCGCAAGAGAAAAGTATTTTTCTTTTTCAAAAATAAACCTGTTGACTTTTTCTGCGTTTTCGCTTTCTTCTTTTTCTATTTTTTCGTTCATGTATTCCAAAAAACCTTTAGGTTCTTTTAACGGTTTTACGGAAATATTTTCCACCACTGCTTCTACCACTTCGCGGTTTAAGTCAGTGATTGAAGTTAATGAATTGTGAAGTGTTTCCAGCACTTCAAGCATTTTTCCGCCTGCAATTTTTTCAATTGCTTTGTGGGCTTGGCGCACTGACTTGTCTTGTTTCGATGCTTTAGAAAAAATGTTGTCGGTGTTGGGGTTAAAAAAGGACGGCGCCACAATGTATTTCGGGAAGTACACGCCCGTGGACGATATGCAATCTGCCATTGGGTTGGGTTGCGGCTCTACTTCCATCCAAACTGCTGTTTGTTTATGGCGGCGTGGCATCGACATGCCTGCAGCGTATGTGCCGCCTCCGCTTGCCGGCAACGACATAAACATAACATCGCGGTATGTTCTTTTGCCGTCGGAGTATTCTTCCACTCGTTTTGTGGTCATAACATGGTCGTGAACATGGCCCATGACATATAGGTCTGCGTTGTTGACCTGTTTTAAGTATTTGTTTACCATATCGTCTATTTTGCTGTTGCCTGTGCCGTGGTGGCCCACAATTTTGTATGACACTGCGCTTGTGTTGTTTTCAGCGGTTTCCGTTGCTTCTGCATTTTCTTTGTTTGAGTGGTAGTCGTGGTCAACGCGCAGCAGTATTTCTGTGTTGGAAAAAAACGGTGAAAAGGCTTCTTCTGCGCCTGCGGCTTCTGCCACAATTTTCACAGGAGATATGCCCACCGCTTTTGAAATTCTGCTTTCGTGGTTGCCTGAAACCATGGTTGCAAGGTTGCTTTGTTTGTTTTTGTCAAGGCAGTCGGATGCGTAGTCGGGAATAAAAATTTGGTTACTTTCAAGCAGTCGGGTGATGTATCTTGGAACTTCAGAGTTGCCTTTAGATAATGTGACAATTTTTGTGTATAAATCCAGTTGTTGTTGTGGGTTTAGCACATCTTCATAGGGGTCGGATTTGCTGCCTACTATGGCTGCGTTAATACCGTCGCCCAAAAAAAACACCAGCGCGTTTTCCTGCGATGCTGCGTATTTTAAGTTTTTGACTAGCCCGTCCATGTCAAAGTCAACTGAGCCTATGTGCATGTCGCTAATAAAGCATAGTTGCATTTTTGAAAAACTGTGCGAGAAGTCTAGCACGCGGGCGTTCACCGTGGGGTCGAATGTCTCGTTGCCTGTCCTTCCCACGCTTTTGAAGTAGTCGTCTCTAACAGCTGTAAATTTGTCGTCTCTTTTAGCCATAAACTCACCCTTAACTTTTATTATTTATTTTGTTTCAACAATATTATACATCAAACAAAAAAAATGTCAATATCCAATTTTCAAGGTGGGGACCTTGAGCCCTGTGTCATGCATTTTGTTATGGGTTGGCAGTTTTTAGTGTAATCTTTATCAACAAGGCGAGCGCCTTAACGGCATGTGTCAAAAACTACATTGGTGGGTTAGTACTTTTTCGTGCAGTCTTTATCAACAAGGTGGGGACCTTGAGCCCTGTGTCATGCATTTTGTTATGGGTTGGCAGTTTT
>CAYJCT010000011.1:11795-13737 GCA_964368745.1 uncultured Christensenella sp.
ATCAACAAGGTGGGGACCTTGAGCCCTGTGTCATGCATTTTGTTATGGGTTGGCACTTTTTCGTGTAGTCTTTATTAACAAGATGGACATACTAACCTTTTCTCGCAAGGCACGGGGTAGAGGAAAGCCAACTAAAAATGACATTTTTAGTTGAAAGCCTTTCAGGCTTTTTGAAATTGCATTAACGCAATTTCAACTTTCCTCCACACCCTCTTCCCTTCACTTTCTATTTACACCTCACCTCAAAAACTTTGCTTTATTGATAAAGACTACTAAACCATTTAACTTGTCCAAAAAATCATTTGATACAAGCCTCAAGGCGCTCGCCTCAGTAAAGACTGCAAATCAAAATGCCTGCCCACTAATTTTACTTTTGACAATGGGTCAAGGTCCCCACCTTGTTGGCAAAGATTGCAACATAAAAATATAACGAATAAAAAAGGCTTGACACAGGCCTCAAGGCGCCTGCCTTGTGAAGAATTGATGATTTGCTTTCACAGAGGGATGATTAGGATGCGATTTAAAACACTTTTTATGATAATACCTTGCCTTTGCGATGTTACCTAAACGATAATAACAAACACACATTTGTAGATTAGGAACAATATCATAACACTCAGCACGCACAAACTTAAGCGCATTTTCCTCCACTTTGCACTTTGCGGCAAGATTATACCAATAGACTGCACTAGCATATTTTTCCTCAAACATGAACACACTACCCAACTCACACAAAATCTCCGCTCGCGGTACATCAAAAACAAAACTATCAAACAACACCTTGTAGGCACTCGCCATGTCACTCAACTGCTGATAACACTGCGACAAATTCAAACACGCCTCAATCTTATTTTCCACCCAACCACTACAGTTTTGTAAATAATCCACAAAAGAATCCACCGCTTCTTCATACATCCCGTTATACATCAACTCCCGCGAATAATAAAACTTTTGCCGCGCCGAAAACTTCACATTGTTTTTTATCATCCCCTCGTAAATTTTTAAATTACGCAAAGGAGACGCCGGCTTTTCTTTTTTATGCGTGATAGCGGCATCGCTGTATAACCGCTTGCCATAGGCATTAAGAACCTCATGGATGGGATCCTTCCACAAAAACCTGCGCGCAGTTTTCACAATTCTTTCACGATAATAAAAAAACGCAGGCCTGCCCTCAGCATCAAACGCAATGTTATATTTCAACAACACAACATCCACATCCGACTCCACACCCTCTTTCAACTCCCGAATTTTTTGCGCGTCCTCATCTGTTATCACATCATCCGCATCCAACCACATAGAATACTCTTTCGTGACAAAAGAAAACGAATAATTTCTCGCAGCCGAAAAATCGTCCACCCACTCAAAATCATAAATTTTATCAGTAAACTTTTTTGCAATTTCTTTAGTAGCGTCGGTTGAACCAGTATCCACAATAATTATCTCGTCCACCAAATCACAGACACTTTTTAAACACCGCTCCAGCACATCTTCTTCATTTTTAACAATCATACATAGTGATATTTCCATGATATTATATATGCTTTAACACAACAATTTGTTTGCACTAAAAAATCACCCACATAAAAAATAAATGGTTTTTAATTTAATTGCTATTCAATCCTCAATTGCTCACATAATAAACTAACTTTTTCAGTTTCGGTATTTGTTTTTATCTTTTTTGTTTTTCGTTAAATTATTGAATAAGAAAACACACATGCAATTCAAAACTTATGTTTTGATGGTTTTTGTTTTATATTTTTAACCCAATAACCACAAACACAATTTTACCGCCAATAAAAAACCCTTTAGTTTAATGTTTTTTTAAATAAATATGACACATAACCCTCTAATAAATTAATAGATAGATTTTCCTCATCATTTTAGCCAACAAAAAAAAAACAATCAACATTCTTTTGAGTAAAAACAAAATAAATAATAACAC
>CAYJCT010000012.1:0-13361 GCA_964368745.1 uncultured Christensenella sp.
CAGTTACAAGTCTGATTATTAAAATTAAAAAACCAACTAGCAGTTCAAAAACCACTTGTCAAATATTTTAAAATAAACTAACAATCAACAAAACTACTTGTCTTATTTTTTAGTTGTAGGTTTAGCAGCAGTTTTAGGTTTAGCAGCAGTTGTAGTTGCAGGTTTTGCTGCAGTTGCTGTTTTAGGTTTTGCAGCGGTTGCCGCTTTAGGTTTTGCCGCTATGTTCGCTGGTGTAGTTTCTTTTTTTGCAGCAGGTTTTGCCGCTGGCTTTTCTGCAGTTTCAACCTTTGCAGGAGCAGGTTTTTCTTCCGCTACAGTTTCAGTTTTTACTTCTTCAGTTTTAACCGCTTTTTTAACTTTCTTAACATTATAAGCCAACACTTCTTCAAAGTACACATGGTTTGTAATATGAAAATGTGCAGTTAAAAGCGCAAACAACAATAGAATTACCACAACCGATAGCACCACCAAAAGTATGGACCAAACCGTGGTAGCAGAAACTAAGGGAATTATCACATGGTTTGCAAATAATAGCACGACAAAAATCAATAACGCATACACGATATAGTACAGCAATTTATAGATAACCATTGACGCTCTGTTGCCAATCATTTGCTTGCGGCAAGTGGAAAGTGCTTGAGCAACATCCATATATTCATATTTTTCCACAAAGAAGAAAACCATTGAGAAGTTTGCCACTAGCAAAAATGCAGGGACAATTAACAACACAGTGCCCACTATATAAAGCACAAACATGCTTATGCCTAAAAACAAAATCAAAGAAAAACTAGGAGACGCAAATCCACTAAACACACGCAGTGGAGATGGATTTTTTCCATCAAAGAGTTCGTTGAAGAATGCTATCAATCCCACCACCATAACATTAGCAAAAGCTACGATAAATAACCATCCAAATGCAGTGGAAATAGCGCCTAAATGACGATAAAGCAAAATCTGTAGAGCAACCACAACAAAAAATGGTGAAAGGAAGACAATTACGCCCGACATCGCGTTCCAAAAATTTTCTTTGAACTTGCGTCCAGCAATCATAAATAAGTCTCCGATATGTTTGCTTGTTTTTTCCATATCAATTCCTCCAAATATTTAAAGTATTATAACAAAATAAATTATATTTAACAACAAAAAAGCAACTACATTTTAAATATATCTGTCAATTTCTAAAACAAATGCACTCTTTTTCAAAAAAGTGTAAAAACCAAATTAATCAGTTATATTAATGATAAGCGTAAAAGTGGTTTCAACGAGTTTAAAATACTCTCCACTCGATCCCATCGGGAACAATAATCTAATGTCTACAACAAGCGTGTCGTTTGCTTCATCTTCGCCCACACTTAACACATAATTTCGGTCGTAACCTTCCGCACCTCCCACCAGTTTAAAGGTGGAATCACTCGGCACAAAAGAACTGTTCTCCGACTCTGTTTCAAGGTTTGCGTGAATATAAAGATAGATGTCATCATCTTCCGCCAGTTCGTTTCCAATAACAAAAGCAATGTAGTCGTCAATATTTATTTGTTGACCACGACTAACAGAAAGAGGCAATATTTTACTTATGTCGTAAGACAAACCCTCATCTTCTTTTTCCAGCAAATCCACCGACTGCAAATCATCAACATCCAGCCCGCCCTCTTCATCATAATAGATGCTCATTGGATAAAGCGGAACATAAATGTAGGTATAACTATAATAAATGCCGTCCACAAACTCAGTTTTTGCGTTTTTCATATAACCCGCAACACTCAATTTCACAGGCACAATCACAGTAAAATCAAACACAGGGAAATCCAAGTTTCCATCGCTAATATCATAAAAGAAATTATTTCCAGTTAATGAATAATGTTCAATCAAATAAGTCAACAACGCGGTGTGAGAACCGTCTGCATTATAAAATTGTCTAAGAATATTTATGGACTCCTCATTGCCCGACCAATACACATCATCAAAATCAAACGCCAATGTGATTTTGTCTACCGCCCCACCTTCTTCAAATATATCAGTGGACGATGTCACAATGTTTAAATCAAACAAATTTTCGCCTACAAAATACTGATGATCTTTATACTTATCATTAACCAACGCATACCCACTGTTGCCCATGGCTTGCAGCATGCCGTTCACACCAGCGTTCAAACTGATGTTTAGGCGCGGCACAACTGTGATGGTGATGTTATTTGGATAGTTGAAAACAATCTCATTTTCTTCACCTGCATTCAAAATTATTCTTAACTGCACCACCACATTAACGGCGGAATAAATATCATCAATTTCAATAGTCGCACCCTTCGCGCCACTAAACTTAATAAAGTCACGATAGTCATTAGTGATAACATCCACCACCAAACTTGGAGTCACTGTACCACTTTCTTCTCCTGAAAGTTTTGTTACGGTAATGTAATCTTTTAAGACTTCGGAGTTTGACAGATCATATGTCTTACCGTCTTCCAACTGATACATAGCATCTTCCACTTCAACTTCATAGTTTTTCAAGATTTTAACAATAATATCTTTGCTTAAAATAACCAACTGTTGTGTTGCTTCATCGTAATACTGATAAGGAAAAGAAATCGTTATTCTAACATTTTGGTCCACAAAAGCGTCTTCGGCATAAAGCATTAATTTGCCCTCATCAAGCCCGCTAATTTCTTTAACTTTATCATCCGAAGCATTCATAAAATACAACTGCGGTTGATTTTGAGGTTGCGCTGCAATGCTAACTTTGATGTGCTTCAGCAAATCCTGATTGCGCTCTTCGTTAAGATTAATGATGTTTCCCTCACCATACAAACCCATTAAATCAATACTTGTTCCGCCCATAACTTCAATGTTTTCCTGCACAGTCAAATCAGACGGTACATATTTATCGAACTCCATAAAAAAGTGGAAATTTTTATTCACTACATGCTTATACTCAAACCCACCCTCCACAACACTTGGATAAAATCCAAACTTCATGGTGATGTCAAACAAAACACTCTCGCTGGAAACTGACTTAAACGGAATTCTACCGTCGCCATCTTCATCTATAATCAACTCGCCAGTTGCAGAAATAAATGTGCCTGCCTCAAAATAATCTACAAGATTAGATACTTGACTTATCACTATGCGCTCAATCTTGATGTCATAATCTGAATTATATTCATCAATCAACTCATTAAGCCTGCTCACAATTTCAAACACATTATTAATCGCTTCCTCACCAAACAAAGCAGTTCTCACATCGTTTAATTTTTCGGTAAAGGTGTGCAAGTCGCCCACAGTAAGATCGGGAAGATTTAGATCCATCACTTTCGCAAGTTTATACTTATCTAAAATCTCGTCAATGTTTATTTTGTAACCTTTAACAAAATAACTGATTTTCAAAATGTTCTTTTCATTGCTATCTTCTTCAAGCGCATCAATATAATTGTCAATAAACTCTTCATTGTTGGTAGAAATGTCTAAAATGTTATCAACATTTTCCTGCTCAATTGCAACTGTTAGTTTTGCCACTTCCGCAATTGGCTGAACTGACGCGTTGTTGTCAGCGTTATAAACAAACACATACGCATTAACCGCAATAATAAGCGACGATATGGTCTCATTTTCAGTAACATCCACGCCTTTTTTGTTTCGGATTGCATTGATTATTTTTGTGATTTTTTGAGCCACAGTGTCGTCCTCACCATACTCCACAACAATCTCCACTTCCGCCAATTTATCTTTTAAACTCTGCAGATTAAAATCGTCCACCTTTCTATTAATCAGTTCCACATAATCGGTCACAGTAAACTTTTTATCCTCATCGCCCGATTGCAACAATGGTTGCAAATTTTCTATTATCGCACTCATTTTATCGCCGTCGGAATACTCTGCCCACTCGGCAATATCCACATCTGCGCCATCCGCCTTTATGGCAGACCCAACTTCACTAAGTTTATTAAAAATGTCGTCAAACATGCCATATTTAAACACAGCCAGATTGGTGTTGGACTTGTCAAGAGCAATAAACACTGACATGTCACCCTCCTCTCCCACATAGAAAGAAAATTCGCCGCCGCCCACATACTCCCAGTTTATGCCACCAATTCTAAAGTTTTCATCATTGCTGTCGCCCATAAAAGCGCCTTTTAGGAAATTTTCAATAATTTTATCACCCACAAAATCCTCAATGTCATTAACTTGCGTAATGTCACTAATTGTTACCTCGTTAATGGAAATTGCAATGGTATCAGAAATCTCGTAATTATAATGATATGGAGAATTGGTAAAATCAGTGTCCACAAGCAAATTTAAATTGCTGTTTGAATTGTGTGCATCTATGCTGATTTTAAACGCGCCATTAGTTGATTCCTCCTCGCTTAACTCCTCAATTTGAGGGGCATCATGAGAAAGCGTGATAAATACCGATGTGTTGCCGTCCCCCACAACTGCAAAATCCAGCCCTAACATCACAGCATAATCCATCGCGATTTTTAAGTTTCCAATGGAATTTACACCATTCAAAATTTCCGTCGCCCAAATGAAATTGCCATCCCCGTCAATCGAGTGGATAGGAATGCTAGACACTATAACTTCATAACTTTCTCCCGCCAACATCTTCAATCGCGTAAAGTCAGCACTCACTTCCGACTGCCGCGTGTTGCGCTCAAAAAAGTCGCCTTCCAAAAGATATTTCACAACTTTGCCAGTAGCGGTGTTTTGTTCATAAACAAACACATCACCGTTCACTTGAGTGTAGTAATACAATTTTTCAAGTATGGTCACAACTTCAATTTCAGTGGTAATATTAGTCACCGTTATGTCATCCGCGCCAATCACCAAACTAGAATACATTAACACTAAATTAATAAAGTTCTCCTTATCCTCCAAATCAGTGGCGTTCTTTGTAAAATCCACCTTGTTGCCATCTCGGTCAATCGGATTGCCACCAATATCGGTCAACACAAACACCACAAACAATTTAACTGATTCATAACTTGCGTTCAATGCCTCAATTGCATCAAAGTCCAGCAGATATCCTTTCAAGTCGCCGTCTTCATATTTAATAGCAGTTCCGTCTTTCATAGTTTGGAAAGAATACACCTTAGACTTATCAACTTTCAACTTCGAATAAATGTCTTCGTCTATCGTCAGCGTGTTGGAAGTTGCCTCCACAAAAAGCATTGCCTTTTTATATTGCAAATTATTATAGTTGTAAATCGCGCCCGCGTTCAAACTCAGCCGCTGCGTGCCCAGCGCCCCACTAAACTCAGTTATCTGTTGGTTTTTGTTAGTTGCCATCAGATTATGAAAAGAGCTCAACTCCACCACACCCGACAGTGTTTCATAAACAATGTCTAGTCGCTCAAAGTCATAGAAAGTGCTGATGTTTCCGCTGGTGTTCGCCACGGTCAACACAAAAGCCAAATAAATTTGGAAATCCTCTTCTTTAGATGGGATGTTAGCAGTAAACGACCATACTCCCGTGTCTTCGTTATACGCAATGGTAACAAATCTCTCGTCTAACTGCAACGCGTTGTAAATATCGCTCGCCTCCCTGTCGCCGTCGGTGGTACCATTTTTAAACCAATTGCCATTGGTGAAATTTGTTGCTGTGTTGCTGTTTGCGCCCAGCACCGTCTCCGTTTTTTTGTTTTCCACAATAATTTCATTTTCTATGTCGTAAAGGAAAGCATAAACTTTTACTTGCGACAACAAACTTTTAATTGCAACCTCGTCGATGCTGCTTGTGCCACCGCCGCCTGTGGATCCTTCAATTTCAAGGTTAAACCTCTTTACCAAACTGTTAATATCAAAATCGTTGTTTATAAAATTGGTGTTAAAGTTGTCTGTGCTATGCACCGCCATGGTTTTAGATTCCACACCTACGGCGCCCACATTAAGGCTCGAAACATCTACATCGCTGATATACAAACGCAGCGTTGATTTAATCAACATATAATTTAATGCTGCTTTAACTTGCGCCTCAAAAGACGCACCATCGTCGCTTATAACAATCTTAATTCCTGCAGAAGTTTCTTGCATTCTGTTAGTGAAAAAGTTGATGGCGTTTTCGTTCGTGGACTTGCTAAAAAACAGCGGATAATATTCGTTTACATATTCGTTAAGTTTTAACACCATGGCTTTATATTCAGCGCTTGCCGTTCTTTCTGCGTTCGACATAGCAGCAAAGGTGGTAAAAAACTGCGAAAAATTGTTAAGTTCAAAATCTCGCTGCACCGCATAATTTCTGTGCATATATGCATCCAGCACCAACACATCACTTTGCACACTTTTTAAATCCACTTGAATGTTGAACTTGCCAGTGTTGATGTTGTAAGCGTGAGTGATAACATTTTCGCTTGCAGAAATGTTCACAATTCTGTCAGTGAAAATATCAGATGCAAAAATGTTACTTGTGTCCACCACAAACGCATTGGTTTTTACATTGTCTAAATGAAGTGTTTTGGTGCCTTCGTTTTTGGCAACAATATATTCGCGACCCGAAGTTCCCGAAATAAATGGCAAATTAACAGTGTCGAAAAACAAGTCGTTTTCAGAAAAGTTAGTGTCCACAATTATGTAAAGCGTGCATCGCACAAGGTCGTCCGACGAAAACTGCAGAATGGCGCTGCCAGTGATATTGTTGCCATCTTCGTCTTTTTTAACTTTTATGGTAAACTTTTCGCCCGCAGTCACCGTGGAGGGAACTTCCAAGCACCCCGACTCGTCAGTCACTTTCACGGCAATGGTTTTTCTATTTGAATTTTCTGGCAAAAAAGAGATTCTGGCACTGTAGTCGTCCTGAATCACCACATATTTATCGCGCAGTCCATAGTCTGTTGAAACTGCGTGTAATTCCACAACATAGCCGTCGGAAGAAAAGTTTTGGTTTTCAAAATAAACCCTTTCAATTTTAACAACCTTTTCATCAAATCCGCCCACCAGCGCAAAAACGCCTAGAGTGATGCCCACCACACCCAATAAACAACTAGCACAAATTGCAAAAATAATTAAAACTTTTTTCATTCTTCAGACTACCTTTTCACTTAGTGCTCACAAATCAGATATATACTAGATAATTTAAGTATATATACAGGCTCGAAAATTGTCAAATATATAACAATATTTTAAGTAATTTTTGATTAAATTATTTATTGCATGGGCTTTTAAGAAAAAAAGGTTTTAATAATATATTTTTTATAATACTACTTAAAAACTCCCCCGTTTGATTTCACTCTAATTGTCAAGTTGTTTTCGTTTTAACATGTGCGTTTGATTTTATTCTGAATATCAAATTATTTGGCACTTAAACACACCTATTTAATTTTGTTCTAATTGTTTTGATTATCAAATAATTTCAATATTAAAATTGGCCGTTTGATTTTATTCTAATTAATCATAGTGTTTCAATTTTCAATTTATTTTGCGATAAAAATTGTGCTTTCAATTTTATGCTATCTAAAATTATTCATCAATGATTTTCACGGTGATAAAAAATTGATAGTCGGGATTGTTCACAAAAGTGACCACAAAACTCACCTCGCCCACACAAGAAATTCTAATCACCAAATCGGTGGCAAAGTTTAACGCATTAAACAACACGCAAGGATGCTCGCTGTCGCTCCATAAAAGCATACCTATTTCGTACCCCTCCAACAACTGCTCGCCAAAATACAACTCAAACGAAATGAAAAAATCATCGTCTCCCGAAAACTTTTCCACCAAAATATTTTCTGTGGCAGATTCTTTTCCGTCCACAATAATCGAGCCTGCCGTAACAAAAGAATACACCAGAATTTCCACCTGCTCAATCAACTCTCCGCTGCGAAAGGTTGCAACAAGTCCGCTGGACGACAGCGCCTTTCCCCGAATAATCACATTTTCGTTTTTTTGCACAGAAAAACTGCTCGCCTCCAGTATTTCATTGTCTTCTAAAACAATGGCCACCTCACCTAAAAATGCATAGGCAGGAAAGGCCGACACAAGAATGTTGCAAGTGTCCCACCCTTCTGCCAAATATAGCGTTGCTTTTTCGGACGACAACACAATGGCAGATGCAAAAAGTTTTTCCACCACAATTGCAATTTCAAAACTTTCTCCCAGCATTGACACAATCAATGTTACCTCACCCACACACTGCGCAAAAACCAAGTTGTCATTAATGCGAACAACTCTTTCCTCATCGCCATCAACTGCTTCATCATCATCTACCGAAACAGAAAAATCATAAAAAGGCTGATTATTTAGATGTATTTTAAGGAATGCATAATATGGCTCAAGGACACTTTCCTCGTCAATTTCGAAGTTTATTTCGCAGTCGATTAAATACAGTTTATATCGATGGTTCTCATCGCAAACCAAGTCGGTTTCATTATAACTCAAAGCTAAATTTATATCCTCTCTCACCAAATAATTCAGCGACCACAAAAATTCATGCTCGTCCACATCGTGCGACCAAACATCTCGTAATTGCAATTTGCAAACTCCCGTCTCTTCACTTTTTAAGCGCAAAGAAAGGGTCACAACATCACCAGAATTTGAAAGTTGAGATACTTCAAAATCACCCGACAAATCAAAACTCAAATCTTTGTGATAGTTTTCCAGTTGCAACACTATTTCAAAAACACTGTCTGCCAGCACAAAGTTTTCGCCACTTGTGTCCAAATCGATATCATTTGAAAATAATTTGGCACACAAAACCTCCACACTTTTTGCAACTTCCACTTCCACCTGTTTTACCACTTTGTTGCCGTTAGAGATAATATATTCCACAAACAACACACCCTTTCCCACTTCATTATAGGTGGTAATAAACCCCAAACTATTCACAGTAAATAAATGCGTGTTTGCATAAAAAGTGTACGCGTTGCTTCTTGTCGGCGTAAGCGCATATTCCACCACTCCAGAAAAGTTTTCTTTTAGGCGAATCTTGTTGTCCACCAAATTTAAAAACTCAATTGATTCCACATACGCTGTGCTTTCAACTTTGATTTCAAATTCGAAGTTAAATTTTCCGTTAAAACAAAGCGTGACCTCTGCCCGCCCCTCGCTTATGGGTCTAAATTGCAACAAATCGGCGTCAAAAACAACCACCGACTCGTCGGAAATTTCAACATCGCAGTTTTTAACCACACGACTGGGAGCATACTCAATCACATCATCAATTTCAAGCACGCTTTGCAAATCAACTGAAAATTCAGATTTTTTAAGCACCGCCGATTTCACCACTTGCGGATAGGTTTTCACCTTTAACTCCGTTTGTGAAAAATAAATAGCATCGTTCTTAAAACTGGCTAAAATTAGGGTGGTTCCTGCACTTTTGCATAGTACTCGAAAAGTGTCGTTATCAAAACTTGCAATTGATGAATCGGAAAAGGTCACTTTCAAATTTACGATATCAACATCTCCGATTTCAAGATAATCAAATATATTAAAACTATCGGTTGCACCAAAACAATCAATCACATCGCTGCTAAAATAAAACTTGTCCGAAAAATTCCTGTCCTTGCAGGCATGACAGATAGGAACAAACAACAAAATTAAAAACAACCACAAAATTTTCTTCATAAGTAATGGTCACACAAACTATATTTTTCTCAGTTTTTTCCATTTCTCGCTTCATTGATATAATATATCAAAGTGGGCAATTTGGCAAATATATGCACGCGTTTCTTAAAATATAGCACAAAAAAATATAACAAAATCATCACTACCTGCAGACTAACATCATCTTAAAAAAACTCATAAGACATTGAAATAATGTAAATTAATATTGAAATGTTATAAATCAATAAAGTTTTTACCAATATGAATTTTTAATATAATTTATAATTAAAAAAGTTGTTATAACAGTATTGAAACATAGCAACCCTATTATAAATAATATTAAAACAAATCTAATATTAACCACATATAAAATTTCTTTTTGTTGACCAAAATTAAAAGAAAGTCCGCCTGCCCACTTTAAACTGTTTTACCAATTCTAACAAAATAAAAAAAAGCGAAAACTAAATTTCGCTTTTTTATAAATTTTAAAAAAATTATCTTTTTCTGAACTGTGGTGCTTTACGCGCTTTTTTCAAACCATACTTTTTTCTTTCTTTGGCTCTTGCATCTCTTGTCAAGAAGCCTGCTTTTTTGATTTCTGGTTTAAAAGTTTCGTCTGCTCTCACAATTGCGCGAGAAATACCGTGCCTAATTGCACCCGCCTGCCCCGACAATCCGCCGCCATGCACATTTGCATAAACATCAAATTTGTCAGTAATGCTCACAAGTTCCAGCGATTGAGTTGCAATAAGTCTTAGCGTTCCCAAATGAAAATATTCTTCAATAGGTTTGTCGTTAACAATAAATTTGCCTGTGCCGTTTGGAACAAGTCTAACTCTTGCAATCGACTTCTTTCTTCTACCTGTTGCATTAAATGTTACAGGAGCCGCAACTTTAGTTGCTTTTTTAACAGTTTTTGTTTCAGCCATTATCTTTCTCCTTTTAGAGTGATAGTTCTAGGAAGTTGCGCGGAATGAGGATGAGAATCACCCTTGTAAACCTTCAACTTTCCAATCATGTCTCTTCCTAGAGAGTTTTTAGGCAACATTCCTTTAACTGCTTTAGTCAGCACAAAATCACTTTTTGTTGCCATCAAATCAATGTATGATTTGGTCTTCAATCCACCCGGGAATCCCGAGTGAGAATAGTATTTTTTGTTGTTTAGTTTGTTTCCAGTTAGCACCATTTTGTCGGTGTTGATAACAATAACATAGTCACCGGTGTCAACATGCGGAGTATACACAGGTTTGGTTTTTCCACGAAGTATGTGCGCCACCTGACTTGCAAGCCTGCCCAAAGGCATGTTCGCAGCATCAACCAGCAACCATTCACGCTCAACGGTTTCCTTTTTTGCCATATAAGTTTTCATCAAAATTCTCCCAAATATAATTAAAATTAGTAATGTGCAAATCATATCATCTTCAAGGGGCTAGTTTAAAAACAATAAAAAATACACTGCTTGGTAATTATAAATTATACCACCAAGTTTGTCAAGCCATTTCTTCAAGTTTTTCTCCAAACTTTCCCTATTTTCTTCACTATTCTTAATAGCTTCAATTAAGATATATACAATTATGTTTGCAGTTGCCCTATAATAATTCACTTCAAAATTTCTATGGTACTACATTAAAGTTATATTAAATTGGTTTTTAATATTATAACATACTTTTAATTTATGATTTTAAGATATTTTTGATTTTTTTATGCACAAATCTCAATGGAATCTATGCTTAAATCAATTTGTGAAAAAACACATTCATAACATGTTTTATACTTTCAGTTAGTTTTATGGTTCTTCGGTTTCAAATACCAAATCACCACTTTCAATTCTTGCTTGAATGCCTGCAATCATTGCAAAGTCTGCTGCGGTGTCGATATTGTCATAATTAAAGGTGAAATTTGCAGAAAAACGAGAAATATCATCATTAACTATATCGGCTATTGTAACATTACATGAAACAAATTTATAATCTTTAATAACATATTTCACAACAAAAACTCTTCTAGAATCAGGATCAAAATTATCATCATCTGAATCGCAGAATACAGTGATTTCATATTCTCCTTTTTCATTTAATACTGCGCTTGTCACTAAAGAATCCGAAAAGTAAGGCAAATAATAATAATGTAGTGAAGCACCATTATACTCCTCCAACTCTTCTTCATCCTCATCTGTTTCTTCATCATAACATGAAGTATAATAAAAAGAAGCCTTATCTTCATCTTGGTACACTACATCTATTTGTGTAAAATCACTATACCCTTCTTCACTAATAACAGAAATAGAATACCTCACATCTCCGACAAGATTTGTACGAATGTTGGTTGTCATTTCATAGTCATCGCCGCTTTCTTGAATTTCAATTTCTTGCAAATCATAATCACCAAACAAATTTGTTTGGTAATACATCATTGTCAACTTCAACATTTCTGCTGCGTCTTCTTTTGTCATTACTTCAGCTGCTTTCTCTTCAGCTTTCTTATTAAGTTCAACCAACTCTTCCAAACTATCTGCCAATCTCTCGGCAGTTTCGGTCAATTCAGTCATTTTTGCTTCCTGTTCGTCTGTCATGCTGCACGCTGAAAATAAAAATATGCCGCAAAAAAGTAGCGCAATCATAACAACAATGTTTTTATACTTTTTCATTTCCTACTCCTAAAAAATAATTTGTATTTTATGTAAAAATATCAATAACATTATATCACTCTCTCTCTACCGAAAGTAAACCATTTTCAACATATTTCAAAGCCCTTCCTGCCATATTTTATAATTGTTTCAACTTATCAACATTCCTTAGAAAATATTTTCGCACATTGTCTCAACTACACAACAAAAATCAAACTTTAAACAACAAACAAATTCTTCCACACCAATCCACAAGACAACCAAAATAATAAATTTAAATATTTAAAAAAATATCAAAAAACATCTAGTCCTTTATCTCACTACCTAACAACATTTCCCGCACCAATCCACAAGACAACCAAAATAATAAATTTAAATATTTTAAAAAATATAAAAAAATAACTCAACTACTCGACAAAAGTCAAATCATCTTTTAGCCTTTCTTTTAGCACAATGTTTTCTGCACCCACCTGCAAGGCAGAGAGGGGCGATGGATTTTGTGCTTCTTTTTGTGCGAGTGCGAGGCAGCGTACTTTGCGTACGCGACCGAACACGAGTCACATAAAAAGAGCGAAAGATGCGCCCATCCCCTGCCTTGTGATACGCGTTCATTCCCTGCCTTGTGCGATTTGCGACAAAAAAAGAACCTGCTTGCGCAAGTTCTTTATTTCCATAAATCGAATAATTGGTAGAAAATTTAATTTGTTAAAGTCACACCTATTAACTTACATTAATAGGATTTTTGTCGTATTTTTTTGCAACTTAATTTCGTGAGAAAGTTGCAATGTTAAACCATCATCAATCAGGTTTAACTACTTTTAAAATTAGATGTGCAAATATCTCTATTTACAATTTCTCTTTAAAAGGAGGTGATCCAGCCGCACCTTCCGATACTGCTACCTTGTTACGACTTAACCCCAGTCATTGGTCTTACCTTAGGCAGTTGCCTCCTATTACTAGGTTAGCTCACCGACTTCGGGCACTCCCAACTCCCATGGCTTGACGGGCGGTGTGTACAAGACCCGAGAACGCATTCACCCCGACGTGCTGATTCGGGATTACTAGCAACTCCAGCTTCATGTGGGCGGGTTGCAGCCCACAATCTGAATTGAGAACGGTTTTTTGAGTTTGGCTCCATATTACTATATTGCATCTCTTTGTACCGTCCATTGTAGCACGTGTGTAGCCCAAGACGTAAGAGGCATGA
>CAYJCT010000013.1:0-13299 GCA_964368745.1 uncultured Christensenella sp.
AATCTAAATTTTGCAAGATATTAATTTGCTAAAAATAGTAATTTTTTGTAAAATAGGTTTAATATGATTGCAGAAGTTGTGGTAGATATTTTAAATAACGAAATTGACCGCTTGTTCGACTATGAGGTGCCTACCGAAATGGATGTGCATGTAGGCGACAGGGTGGCCGTTTCTTTTGCTCGCACCACGGTGGATGCGTATGTGGTGAACTTAAAAGAGTCAAGCGAAATCGCGCCCGATAAACTAAAGCCAATTTCCAAAAAATTAAGTGACACACCCATGATATCTGCAGAGTTAATGCAATTGGTTTTTTTTATGAAAAACAAGTTTTTTTTGCGGTATATCGATATAATTAAGTTGCTGGTGCCCAACATAATTTCTGGCGGAAAGTTAAAAAAAATAACCAAGCGATATGTGTCGCTCACATCAAACGAACAATTGATAGATAATTATGTTGCAAATTTACGCAAAAATGCAACCAAGCCCATTCAAGTTATCGCAAAATTAAGAGGTGTGGAAAGGGAAGAATACACTTTTTTGTCAAAACTTTTTTCCAACGCTGTTATAAATAAAATGATTGAATATAAGGTGCTTGTGGAGCAGGTTGAGGCATCAAATCGCGAAGTTGCAAGCGTGCATTTTGAAAAAAAAGAGCATACACTAACCGAGTGTCAGGCAAACGCGTTGAGTGAATTGAACAAATTAGAGGGCGAAGTTTATTTGCTACACGGAGTTACGGGCAGTGGAAAGACGGAAGTTTATTTGCGAGCGATTGAGAATGTTTTGAATGACAATAAAACTGCTATTATGTTGGTGCCAGAAATTTCGCTAACTCCGCAAATGGTGGGTATTTTCAAAAGCAGGTTTGGAGATAAAATTGCAGTGCTACACAGCAAGTTGTCGCCGGGCGAGCGTTTTGATGAATGGAATCGCATTTTTGAGGGAGAGGCGAGCATTGTTGTGGGGGCAAGAAGTGCGATTTTTGCACCGCTCAAAAATTTGGGCGTGATTATAATTGACGAAGAACACGACGGGTCATATTTTTCTGACAGCAATCCTAGATATTTCACTCATGATGTGGCAGCGTTTAGGGCAAAGGAAAATGGATGTAATTTGATTTTAGGCAGCGCAACTCCTAGCGTTGAGGCGTATTTTAAAGCAGAGAAAGGTGATATTAAGTTGCTGGAATTGCCTGTGAGAGTGCGCGGGTTGGACATGCCGCAAATCGAAATTGTGGACATGACAAGTGAGTTTAGGGGTGGAAACAAAACGCCTTTTTCCAAAAACTTAATTGAAAAACTGCACCACACAATAACAAATAACAATCAGGCAATTTTGTTTATTAACCGCAGAGGTTATTCGTCTTTTTTGATGTGTAGGGACTGCGGACACATTCCGTCTTGCACAAAATGCGATGTGTCGCTGGTTTATCACAGGCAAGACGCGCAACTAAAATGTCATTATTGCGGGAATAAATACAGGGTGATAACCCGTTGTCCAAACTGCCGCAGCGAAAACATTAAACTGGGCGGAGTAGGCACGCAACAGGTTGTGGCACAACTTAAAGAAATGTTTTCCAGCGTGGAAGTTTTTAGATTGGATAACGATACCACGCAAAGAAAAGACGCCTATACAAATATACTAACCGCATTTTCCAAAACGAAGCCGTCTGTGCTAGTGGGCACGCAAATGGTGGCAAAAGGTCATGATTTTCCCGATGTTAGTTTGGTGGGAATATTAGATGCAGATTTGAGTTTGTTTTTTAATGACTATAAATCGTCGGAGAAAACTTTTCAATTGATAACCCAAGTTGCGGGGCGCGCGGGCAGGGCAGAAAAGCAAGGAAAGGTGGTGTTGCAAACATTTTTTCCTAAGCATCATGTGTATAATTTTGCGGCGAATTATAATTATAAAAAGTTTTACGAAAAAGAAATAAATCTTTTAAAAACCACTCTTTTTCCGCCATTTTCTAAAATTGTGAGGGTGCTGATTTCGTCTGAAGATGACGATGTGGCAAAGGAAGTTACTCACATAAGTTTTATGGCGCTAAAAGAACTACGAATAAAAAACACAGATAAGTTTTATTTTTTGGAGGCGATGAGGTCGCCTATTGGTCGCATAAAAAATAAGTTTAGGTATCAAATTATTATGCGGTTTGCAGTTCAAAGTGAAAGCGAATTTATGCAGTATATCTATGACGAAATTGTGGATAAGTTTAACAAAAAAGTGACGCTATTTGTTGAATTAAATCCTCAAAGTTTAAGTTAAGACTTTTATTTTTTAGCAAAATATGTTAAAGTATATGTGTGGTAATTTTGACAAAAATTATTAGTATAACCAAATAACAAAAAATTTAAAGGAACAAAAATGGCTATTAGAAATATTATGCTCGATAGCGATCCTGTGCTTAGAAAGGAAAGCAAGCCAGTTAATAATTTTGACGAGAATTTGTGTGAATTGCTTGATGATATGTATGAAACCATGCTAAAAAACAACGGCTCAGGTATTGCCGCTCCGCAAGTTGGGGTGCTTAGACGGGCTATTATTGTGGAGATAAATGGGGTTAAGTTGGAATTTGTCAACCCAACAATCTTAAAAAAATCGGGAAGTTGGTCGGTAATTGAGGGTTGTTTGAGCGTTCAAAACCGCAATGGTTATGTGACGCGTCCGTATGAAATCACAGTAAAAGCATTTGACCGCTTTAAAAACCCTTTCACTATCACTGCGTGCGACTGGTTGAGCAGGGCAATTTTGCATGAAGTGGACCATTTGAACGGGGTGTTGTTTACCGATATTATGAGCAAAGAATGCGTGAAAAACGACAAGAAAAACAAAAAATAACAGCGAGAAAAAAATTGTGACAATTATTTAAAGTTTTATATAAACAAACGGGAAAACCAGAGGTAGCATGAAAATTATTTATTTAGGAACACCACAATTTGCAATAAAGCCGCTGCAAGCACTTATGGAAAACCATGAAGTGAAGGCTGTTGTGACACAAGTTGACAAGCCTCAAAAACGGGGCAGTCAAACACACGAAACTGCGGTGAAAACCTTTGCAAAAAAACATAGTATTCCAGTTTTTCAGTTTGAAAAAATAAATGCGAGCGAAAGCGTGGATGCGCTAGAACAAATTGACGCCGATGTGCTAATAACTTGTGCGTATGGAAAGATTTTAAAAGAAAGAGTGCTAAATTTAAAAAAATATGGCGTGCTTAACATTCACGGCAGTGTGCTGCCAAAATATAGGGGAGCCTCTCCCATTCAATCGGCAATAATTGAAGGTGAAAAAGAAACGGGTATCACAATACTAAAAAGCGACATCGGTATGGATGACGGCGATATTTTGCACATCGAAAAAATTGCAATTGAGGAAAACGAAACGGCAGAGAGTTTGTTTGAAAGATTATCGGGCGTGGGCGCAAGTGCAATATTACACGCGCTTGATTCAATTGAAAAAGGCACAGTTACCTACACTCCGCAACACCACGAAAGAGCCACCTACACAAAGATGTTTGAGGTGGAAGATGCCAAAATTGATTTTTCTAATTTGTGCAGGAGGGTGGCAAATTTTATTAACGGGCTAAACTTGTCTCCTGTGGCTCATTTTACCTATTGCGGAAAAAGGTTCAAAGTTTTTCACGCTAGCAGTGTGGAAGAGCAAGAATTTTTTGAAAAACAACCGAATGTAGAAAAAGGTTTTTCTCAGATGCGTGACGGTGAAGTTGTTTTGAGTGACAGAAAATCGGGATTAATTGTAAAAACAAAAGACGGTTTTCTAAAAGTATTGGAGTTGCAGGCCGAAGGCGGAAAGCGCATGGATATTTCATCCTATTTAAACGGAAAAACTTTTTTGATAGGTAGTGTGTTGAATTATGAATAAAGAATTGCTAGTGGCATACTCGGTGCTAAAAAAAGTTTATCTCTCGAGAGCCTATGCTTCAATTGAACTAAATAAAGCGCTGAATGTGAATAAAGACAAGTGCAACACCGCGCTTATTACAAAGATTGTTTATGGCGTGTTGGAAAAGGATGTTTCTCTTGAGTATATCATTGCAAAACATGTGCAAAAAAGGCCAGATGAAGCTTTAATGGTGATACTGAAAATGGGCGCTTATGTGAACGCGTTTATAAATTCTATTCCTAATTACACATGCGTTTATGAGTTGGTGGAAATTACAAAAAAATATGAAAGTAAGTTTTTGTCGGGCTTTGTGAACGCCACGCTAAAAAAGATTATAAGTGAAAAACCATCGCTGCCGAGCAGGCGCAACATAGTGGAATATTATAGCGTGAGGTATAGTTATCCTGCGTGGATGGTGGAGTTGTTGCTTAAAAATTTCCCTGAGCAGTTTGTGGTGGATTTGCTGAGTTTTAAACTCACCACAAAAACACATATTCGCGTTGTGCCCCAAGTTGACAGGTTGCAGTTTTTAGCGGACTTAAAAGAAAAAAATATTGAAGTGGAAAAAAGTGTGTTTGACGACACCTTTTATGTGGAATATGACGAACTATTAAAACACAAAAACCTAAACGCGTCGTACACCGTGCAGGGCGTGCCAAGCATCATAGTTTGCAGGCAGGAAAAAAGTGTGGAAAAGGTGTTGGATGTGTGTGCATCCCCCGGTGGAAAAAGCATTTGTTTGGCTGGATTACACGAAAATTCTTCCGTTTTATCGTGTGACAAAACGGAGAGCAGAGTTGATTTGGTGAAGTCGTATGCAAATAGGTTTGGGCTAAAAAACATTGATTACTGCGTGCATGATGCAACTGAGTTTAACCCAGATTGGGAGGGAAAGTTTGATTTGGTGCTGGCTGATGTGCCTTGCAGCAACTTAGGCGTTATTGGCAAAAAGCCCGATGTGATGCTCAACAAAACAGCGGACGATATTGTAAATTTAGTTGAGTTGCAAAAAAAGATTATTGCAAATGCGAGCAAATATGTGGCAGTAAACGGATATTTGATTTACAGCACTTGTTCCATTTTGAAAGAAGAAAATGACAACATTGTGGAGCAGTTTTTAAAAGATAACAAAAATTTTAAGTCCGAAGCAGTTGATAGTTTTGGCGTGAATGTTAGCAAAAGCGAGTGGGGAATTACATTTTATCCGCATATTAGCGGGGTGGAAGGATTCTTTATAGGGAGGATGAAAAGGAAGATATGACAATACTTATGGATTACACAAAAGATGAGTTGGCGGAGATTTTTTCGGCTTACAAAGAGCCAAAGTTCCGCGGGGAACAGGTTTATACCGCTATATTCAACGGGAAAAACTATGGCGATAAAATGAACTTGCCTAAGCAATTGCTGTTGTCATTGCAGGAAAAAAACGCGGTGCTACAGCCCGTTACCATTCACAAAGTCGTTTCTAGCAGTGGCAGCGCAACAAAGTTTTTGTTTGCTCTTATAGACGGCAACATCATTGAAGGCGTGCTTATGGAATATAAGTTTGGCAACACAATTTGTGTTTCCACGCAAGTGGGCTGCAAAATGAACTGTTCTTTTTGTGCAAGTGGCAGCGAGGGGTTTGTTAGGAATTTGACGGCGGGCGAAATTATGGGTCAGGTTGTTGCGGTCAACGCACATTTAGGCGGCAAACTTAGTGACAGAAAAATAACTAACATTGTGCTTATGGGAAGTGGGGAGCCGCTTGACAATTTTATGAATGTGGTTAAGTTTTTGAAAATTGCCACCAAAGAATCTTTTAATTTTAGTGTGCGTAACATTTCTGTGTCCACATGCGGTATTCCAAAAAAGATTGAGGATTTGGCAGACACGGGCTATCATGTGACGCTGGCAGTTTCTCTTCACGCGCCCAACGACACTATTCGAAAACAAATTATGCCCATTGCAAAGAGTTATCCCATTGCAAGTGTGGTGGAAAGTGCAAAGTATTACAATACTGTTACTAATCGAAGGGTGATTTTTGAATATGCATTAATTGACGGCGTGAACAACAAAACTGTGCACGCAAAACAACTTGCGGATTTGCTAGAGGATGTGCCTTGTCATGTTAATTTAATCAGGCTAAATGAAGTTGCAGGCAAAAAATATAAAAGCGCGTCGATGGAAAGTTGCAAAACTTTTTTGGCTTCGTTGCAGCGTTTTCAGGTTAGTGCAACTTTAAGAAGAACGCTGGGTGACGACATTGAAGGCGCGTGCGGTCAGTTAAAAAACAGAGAATTGAAAAATGTGGGGAAATAATATGTTGAAATTTTTGGGTAAAGGTGGCGCGTTTTCCACCGATTATGGAAACACTTCTGCGTACTTAAAACGAGGAAACAATATGATTTTGTTTGACTGCGGAGAAGATGTGTTTAAAAAATTGTTGCAGTTGGATTTGCTTTCGGGAATTGAAAGCCTAACGGTTGCCATCACGCACACACACGGCGACCATGTGGGCAGTTTGTCATCTCTTTGCCATTATATGCGCATTTATTTGCCCGAAGTTGTTTTCAAAATTGTTTTTCCAGCAAAGGATGATTTGGTGCAATTGCTAACATTAATGCATGTTAAAAATGCTGAAATTTTAGTGGAGAGCGAAAACAGCAACGAAAATTTTTTGTTGACTGCGCTAAATCAAGACCATATTGACCCATCTTTTGGCTACATACTAACAGTGGATGACAGCACACTTTTCTATTCGGGCGACACAAAAACCGTGAACGGCGATGCTGTAGGCAAGTTGCTTAAAGGCGAGATAAACTATTTTTATCACGAAGTTGCGGCTAATGATTTGGGAAATCACACAAGTTTTGATATATTAAGACAAAGTATTCCATCCATGTATCGAGATAATGTGTATGTTATGCACGCGACGGCAGATGTGGAAGAAAGATGCAAAGACTTAAGTTTTAACATTATTGAAATTGAAGAAGTTTAGATAAATTTGATGTTTTGGTTGGGGTATTTAAAAACTGATATTGCAAATCAAATATTTCAATAATTTTTACAAATTGCACTTAAAAAAAAGAATAATGGAGGGAAGGCGATTACTGGTCAGGTTATTAAGATTAATGCGGGGAAAATCACTGCTCTTTTGAACGGCAAAAGGGTGGACTGTTCTATTCGTGGCAATCTAAAATTGATTGACAAGTTGTTAGTGGGCGATTTTTGCGAGATGCAAAAAAACGAATATGACTCAAATAATTTTATTATTACTTCCATCAATAAGAGAAAAAATGTGCTAAAACGCCCCGCAATTGCAAACTTAGATCAACTGTTTATCGTGATTAGTATTTGGCCGGAGCCTGATTTTTATTTGGCGGACAAACTTATTGTGTATTGTTTGAAAAACAACATTAAACCTGTGTTGGTGGTTAATAAATCCGACATTATGAATAGTGTGGATGCTTCGCGATTGGTGTTACAATACAGCAGAATTATTCGTGATGTGGTGTTGACAAGCGCTGTGACTGCTGCCGGCATTGAAAAATTAAAGCAAATGCTTAAAGGGAATTTTACGGCTTTTGCAGGGCAGAGCGCAGTGGGAAAAAGTTCGATTTTGAACATTATTGCACCCGATTTAAACTTAAAAACTAACACTTTGAGCGAAAAGATTTCACGCGGGAAGCACACAACTAGGCTAACTGAGATTTTTGTTGTTGATGATGACTCATTGGTGGCGGACACTCCCGGTTTTAGCGTGCTTGATTTAAACGATATTGAGCCTATTGAACTAAAAGAATATTATCTTGATTTTTCGCCGTATTTTGAGGAATGTAAGTTTAACAATTGCGACCATATAAATGTGCCTATGGAGGATTGTGGAGTGCAGCGCGCGGTGGAAAACGGAAAGGTGGATAAGCGCAGGTTTGCACGCTACGGTATGCTTTATAACAATTTGAAAGAAATTTGGAGGAGAAAATATGATTAGAATTCATCCTAGTTCCAACCCTCCAAAAGAAGAATTTTTGGTGGATTTTGCAAGAGAATTGGAGTCGTATGGCATCAATTTTATGCATTTTGATGTCATGGATGGCGAGTTTGTAGACAATTTATGTTTAACACCTCAAGTGATAGAAAATGTGTTGCAAAACAGCAGAATTGGCGCGGATATTCATTTGATGGTCAAAGATCCTATTTCTCAACTTAAAGAATATTTGAAGTTGGGCGCAAATTATATAACAGTTCATTATGAGTCGTTTAAAGACATTGTGGAGTTGATAACCGCAATTAAAATGATAAAAAGCAAAGGAATACTGGCGGGTGTTAGCATAAAGCCCAACACTCCCATTTCGTCGATTGCGCATATTTTACCGTTTATTGATTTGTTGTTGATTATGAGCGTGGAGCCGGGAAAAAGTGGGCAGGAGTTTATGCTGTCGGCACTTAACAAAATTAGAGAAGCAAGGGCCATAATTCGCAGAAACAGATTGCGTGTTAAAATTGAAGTGGACGGGGGAATAAACCCCATAAATGCACCTGAAATAATACGCGCTGGCGCAAATTTGCTGGTTATGGGAAATGCGTTTTATTTTGCGGATAACCGTGTGGAATTGATAAAAAAAATATTGGCTTATTCCAGTTTGTACGAAGAAGATTAAAAGAGATTAAGTTATTGTTTTTTAAGTCATATGTAAAATTATCTAGTAATTAATGTTTTACTTTTTAGTTAATATCAAATTATTTGGTAATTAGTGTTATTTTAAGCAGTTTTGGTGTATTAACAACATGCTGTTTTTTTTCATATATACTAATAGTAAAACTTTAATTTATAAAGAAAAATGGTCGATTTTTTAGATTATAGTTTATAAAAACCATATTTGTAAAATCATATAGTAAAAGAATAATTAAATATCGAGGAAGCCAATATGAAAATAATTTGTTTTAAATGTCCTTTCTTTTTACGGCCGCTATTTAGGCTGTTTGTTAAAAAAAATAGGTAGGTGTTGTTTATATAGCAATTAAAAAAGCGTTTAATTTAATACATATTTAAGTTTTAAAACCTATCATTATTTATATTTATATTTATATTTATATTTATATTACACAATGTGGCGTTGTTTTGATGATCAGGTGATTAAATGAGGGGTTTTAAACAGTTAGTGAACGCAAAAAAAAGTATGTGTTTTAACATACTGTTTTTTGGTGTAAGTTTAAAAATATAATTTTACGCGTTTTCGTTTTTCTTAATAGTTTTCAAACATCTTGTGCAAATATATTTTTTTGTCAACTTGCCATCAAGGTCAACAGATTTTTTTTGCAGGTTTGCGCCCCAAGTTCTCTTAGTTGCAATATGCGAGTGGCTTATTTGGTTTCCTGCTGTTTTGGATTTGCTGCATACATAACATTCTTTTGCCATTAGTTCTCTCCCGTTAGGTGTTTTTTGTTGCTTTAATAGTTACGATGTAAATTATAGCAAATAAATTGCAAAAGAGCAACAACTTTTTGAAAAAATATTTCACTTTATAAATTGTTGGCAACAAATTATGGAAAATTGTTGCATTAAAATTGCTAATAAAGTATAATATCTCTGATGATTTAACAATCGTACTTCTAAAGGGGTTTTTATGGCTGTCAACACTACTAATGCTTATGGAAAAATAACGATTAGCAACGATGCAATTGCCGCAGTAACTGGGCAAATCGCAAGGGATTGCTACGGCGTGATTGACTTGGTTTCGCAAAATTTTTCCGACTCGTTTTCCACTAGAATCAAAAAAAATCCCAATTCCAAAGGCGTTAAAATTCGTGCATTGGAAAATAGAATTTTCATTGATATATATGTTATTTTAAAATATGGTGTTTCCATTTCTACTGTTACAGAAAATTTGAAAAGTGCTATCAAGTATGGAGTGGAACAATTTACGGGTATGATTATTGATTCAGTTAATATAAATGTAGTAGGGGTAAGAGTTTAAACTTTTATCTTTTGCGTAGTAGTTAAAGGAGCCGTAGTTAATGCAAAAGACTATTAATAGCACCACTTTTAGAAAAATGATAAATGCGGGTGCAAAAATATTAGAAGATAATAAAAAAATGGTAGATGCGCTTAATGTTTTTCCTGTTCCCGATGGCGACACTGGAACAAATATGAGCCTGACCATTAACAGCGCAGTAAAAGAAGTAAATAATTGTTTAGAGAATTCTATGGCGTCAATTTCGGACAGTTTTGCCAAAGGAGCGCTTCGTGGCGCAAGGGGAAACTCGGGCGTTATTTTGTCGCAAATTATCAAGGGAATGGCAACAGTTATTGGCGCTAGTTCCACCGATATCACCACAAAAACTTTTGCTAAAGCGTTGCAAGAGGGCAGTAACATTGCCTACAAGGCAGTGACAAAACCAAAAGAAGGCACAATGCTAACTGTTATTCGCATAATTGCGGAGTCGGCAACCAGATGTGCCAAAAAAGTTTCTGATTTTGAAGAATTTTTTAATTCAATTTTGGCAGATGGCGAAGCAATTTTGCAGCAAACACCCGAAATGTTGCCTGTTTTGAAAAAAGCAGGTGTGGTGGATGCAGGCGGAAGAGGATTGCTGGTTATTTTTACCGGAATGCAACGCATCATCTTGGGCGATGAAGCGCTTGATTTTAATTTGGAAGAAATGATAAACAATGTGACCAATGCTGCCGACAATAATGAATTTTTCCTAAATTTAGACAATTTGGCGGAAATCGAGTTTGCATATTGCACGGAGTTTATGATAACTCACATGAAGAAAAAGACCACCGAGAGCGACATTGACAAACTTAGAGAAACACTGATGAACATTGGTGATTCTGTGGTTTGTGTGGGTGATTTGCAGTTGGTTAAAGTTCATGTGCACACAAACGAGCCTAATTTAGCACTGGGTGCAGCGTTGGAATTGGGCGAGATTTTAAACATAAAAATTGACAACATGGTAGAGCAAAACCGCGAATTAAAGCGCGAAAACACTCATAGAGAACAAAACTTGAAAGAGTTTGGAATGGTTGCTGTGGCTCCGGGAGACGGGATTTCGAGCGTGTTTAAAGATATTTTAGTGGATGCCACCATTGAAGGCGGGCAGACCATGAATCCTAGCGCTGATGACATCGCAAAAGCGGTGGACAAGGTTCCTGCAAAAAATGTGTTTGTGTTGCCTAACAACAAAAATATTATTCTTGCGGCAGAACAAGCAAAAAATCTGACCAAAAAATTTATTCATGTTATTGGCACTGTTTCCGTTCCTGAAGGGATTTCGAGTGCGCTTGCGTTCAATCCTGACGGCACGCTGGAAGAAAATTTGGAGTCTATGCAAAACGCAAAAGATTCGGTTACTTCAGCGTCGGTGACCTATGCTGTGAGAACTACTCATGTTGACGGTTTTGACCTAAACAAAGGCGATATCATCGCACTGGACGACTCTGGTATAGTGGCAAAAGGCGAGTTGGTGAAAGACACAACATTGCAGTTGATTGACAAGATTATTAAACCTGAAATGGTTAATATCACTATGTTTTATGGGGCAGATATAAAAGAAGAAGAAGCGCGCACTCTTGCGACGGAATTGGAAGAAAAATATCCCGATTGCGACATAACGCTACTTTACGGCGGACAACCAGTGTATTTTTATTTAATATCATTGGAATAGTTTGTTTGATTAGATATTTCATTAATCAAAATTGATTATACTTTAAAAATGTTTCTAAAAGTGAGAAATTGCGCAGTTAATCAAGGATGATGTCACTTTTAGAAATATTAAAACTAATGTAAAAAACGCTTAAAACTATGAAGAATGCATCAGGAACTAGTAAATCATATTCTTGTTATGCGCTTATGTTTATAAAAATCATTGTATTTTTGCAACACAACAACTTATAAATATAATTAATAATCAAAAACACTTTTTAATTTAAGTGTTTTTTTGTTTGCATTTGTTTTAATTACATGTCTTTTGTGATACAATTATTGTGGTTTTAAAAGGAAAGGCAAAATGAACAGGAATATCTTAAAAATTATTGCAATACTTTCTATGTTAATTGACCACATTGGCGCGGTTTTTTTTGAGGAATTGTTGATTTTTAGGATTATTGGCAGAATTGCATTTCCTATTTTTGCTTTTTTTATTGCGGAGGGTTGGCAGTTCACAAAATCTCGAAAAAAATATGTGGTGCTTATAGCAATTTTTGCAGTTGCTTCGCAAGTTCCCTACATGTTTTTGTTTGAAAAAATTATCCTGAATGTTTTGTTTACCTTTCTACTATCACTTTTGCTTATTTACCAGTATGACGCAATTGCCAAAAATTCAGAAAATCGCGAAATTTATGCTATTAATTTTGTGCTAACCAACATTGTGATTTTATGTTTTTCTGTGTTTAACCTTTTTGATTATGGCTATATGGGCGTGATTTTGCCGCTTACAATATATATTTTTAGAAATAATAAAAACAAAAAAATGCTTGCAATGGCGTTTCTTTTAATTTTTCTATCACTTTCAATTGTGTTTAACGATGTTTCGAATTTTTATTATTACATGCAGTTTTTCTCACTATTTGCACTTTTGCCGCTTTACTTTTACAATGGAAAAAAGGGTAAAATAAATCTTAAATATTTTTTCTATTTTTTCTATCTGGTGCACATTTTGGTGCTGCTAATATTCAAACTTTTGATTTAAAATAAAAAAAGGAATCAATAGAAAAGTGAATATGATAAAACTTATGCTCACTAAAATATTAATTCCTATTGATAGTATGTGCGAGTTTTTAAATATTATTCAGATAATAAAAAATAAATATAAGTTTTTAAGGAGGAAATTATGACGCCAATATTTGATGTTAATTGTGATTTTGTTGCGTGGTTGTCGGCGGAGGGTGATGTGTTTGATGTGAACGAAAATTGGATTGGGTTTGTTAGGAACAATAATTTGTTCAACGCAGAAACTCTTAACTGGCTAGGCACTTTTGTGGAGGACACGCTGGTTGACAAAGAGGGCAGACCTGCGGGCTGGTTGAAAGGAGCGGATGTGAAATCGCACAATGCGCCCTTCACTCCCATTAGGCATTTGCGCCAAGTGCAGCCAGATAATGTTACTTTTCCCATAACTCCTATTCGTCCGATAAAGCCGCAGACACCTGAAAAAGGATGGTCGCCACTTTCTTGGCAGGAATTTTGGGCACAGGATTTTTTTAATTGATAACAAAATGTGTTAATTTCAGTTTGATACTATATATTGCTTATTATTTACAACAACATAGTTAATTTTTAAATTTTAGAAAGTACATTCTAACGACATGCATAGTTGATCTGTAATTTAAAAAGAATATTATAACTACATACATAGTTGATTTATAGTTTTAAAAAAATATTTAATCTATAACCATGATTGTTCTAAAT
>CAYJCT010000014.1:0-12506 GCA_964368745.1 uncultured Christensenella sp.
ATAATAACTAAAGAAAAAAGTGATAAATGAAGAAAGTAACAAAAGAAAAAAATGAAAAATTAAAACGACAAACAAAAGTGGTAGTATTTTTGCTGGTGCTAGTCTTTGCGCTTTTAACACTTCCTTTTTCTTACTCACTCGAGAGATGGTTCTTTTTTGATTTTGAATACAAAGAAATAAATGCATTGGATTTAGAAATGCATTTTGTGGATGTGGGGCAGGGAACTGCCGTTTTGGTTAGGTTTGATAACAACAAAACAATGCTGGTGGATAGCGGACATAAAACTGCAGAAAACAGATTACTTACTTATATGAACAATATATTTTTCAAAGGGCATAAAAAGCAACTTGATTATATTGTTGTAACTCACGGCGATGGTGACCACTGCGGAAACATAATTTCTGTTATGAATCGATTTGGTTGCAACAAAATTTATTTGCCTCATTTAAATGACGACAAGGGATTGTATGCTGAAATTTTGCTGCGTGTAGAAAAAGAAAAAAGTAAAGGATTAGAAGTAGAAATAAGCAGAGCGGGTGAATTGGTGGTGGAGGGAAAAACATCGATTTCGTGGTTGACACCTGAAAAAGATTATTATGCGGATGAAAATAATTACAGCCCAATTATGATATTTGAGTATCAAAGCAGAAAATTTATGTTAACGGGCGACGCCAATTCCAATGTGGGCGAGAGGGAAGCCATTGAGAATATATCTTATACGGACATTGATGTGGATGTGCTTAGTTTGTCTCACCATGGAAGCAAAAACGGAACCAGTTCTGAATTTTTGGAGCATGTTAAACCTGAGTTTGTGGTTATCAGCGTGGGTAAAAACAGTTACGGACATCCAGCCGACGATTTGCTTGCACGCTTGTTGTTATATGACAGAATGTATGGAACCAATTTGTTTAATGATTATAAGACCACGCTTAACCATGGCAATGTGATTTATGGTGTTTTGCCCAGCGGAATTATTATGGATTATTATGTTCAATCTGCCGACGCCTATTTTTTTGTGGAGTGGTTTGTTGTGGTAATAATTGCAGTTGCGACACTTGCAATAATTATATTTGCAAGTGAAATTAAAGGCATAAGAAAGTTGATAATAAAAAAATATTACATTAAGAAAACCACAAAAATCCATGAAAGAAAAAAAGCGAAAAGCAAGAAAAAGCATATTGTGATAGACTGATTTTTTATGTTAAATCAAAGAATAAACAAGAAAATTTAGTTATATTACAAAATAAAAAATCCGTCATAAATCCGCTTTTATATATCTTTTTCTTAGTACTATGCAAACGATTTAACTTTTGTTGTATGACCGAATTTTTAGTACTATGCAAATATGTTTTATGGTCGCAAAAAATCTAATTTTGCTACATAATAAAACACAATAATTAGTTTTTTTCACACCTATTCAAAGATAAAAAATACGCCTTAACTTAGGCGTATTTTTACATATAGATAGTTGATTATTAAACTTGCAATTATTTAAAACCTCTACGGTCTTTTGCTCATTTCAAGATACTGATTATATAATTCTTCTGAGTGTTTTCTTGCTGCTTCAAACAATTCTTTAGCGTGTTCAGGATGAGATTTTAGCAGTGAGTTATACCTAGTTTCGCTTTTCAAAAATTCGTCATAGTCAAGGGTAGGTTTCTTGCTGTCTAAAATAAACGGATTGTCTCCCTGTGCTCTTAAGTTTGGATTGTAGCGCCATAAATGCCAATAGCCACTGTCCACTGCTTTTTTCATGATTTGTTGGGAGTTGGTCATGTTGATTCCGTGGTTGATGCACGGAGCGTAAGCAATTATCAGCGACACGCCATCGTATTTTTCTGCTTCCACAACTGCGTTCAAAAACTGGTTCATGTTGGCTCCCATTGCCACTTTTGCAACATATACATCTTTGTAGTTTACAGCCATCATGCCCAAATCTTTTTTGTTGGTCTTTTTTCCGCTGCTGGCAAATTTTGCAACTGCACCCATTGGAGTGGATTTGCTGGATTGCCCGCCGGTATTACTATAAACTTCGGTGTCAAGCACCAAGATGTTTACATTTTCGCCGCTTGCTAGCACATGGTCCAGCCCGCCGTAACCGATGTCGTACGCCCAGCCGTCGCCGCCTAGAATCCACACTGAGTTTTTTGCAAAGTTGTCTTTTAGAGTGTCGATGTTGTCAAGCATTGGTGCTGTTTCGTTAGTTTCTGGTAGGTTTTTAATAGCGTTAATAATTTTGTTGCCTGTTTCTCTTTGTGAGAATGCGTCCTTTTGAATCAGGTAGTTGTCAATAAGAGAAGCGGTCTCCTCATTCACATGTGATTTTAGTTGTGTTAAAGATTCCCTTAAGTTTTCATAGTTTACATCTGTGCCCAGTTTAATGCCCAATCCGAACTCTGCATTATCTTCAAACAAACTGTTTGCCCATGCAACTCCGTGTCCGAACTTATCTTTAACATAAGGGCAGGTGGGAGCGCTACCGCCGTAGATGCTGGTGCAACCTGTGGCGTTTGCGATTATCATTTTGTTGCCAAACATTTGAGAAATAACTTTGATGTAAGGAGTTTCTCCGCATCCTGCACATGCTCCGCTAAACTCAAAATATGGCATGTTGAACTGGCTACCTTTAACGGTGTGAGGTTTGAAAATATTGGATTTGTGCAACTCTTTTGTATTGATATATTTATAGTTTTCCTTTTCGCGCTGTGTCACGGTTGACGCTTCCTGCATTTCCAATGATTTTTTTGGAGATGGGCACACGCTTTGACACACTCCGCAGCCTGTGCAGTCCTCAGGGCTAACTTGAATCACAAATTTGTATTGAGGTTCTGCCGTGGCGTCGAGTGTTTGCAGGGAGTCGGGCTTGTCGGCAACATCTTCTTTTTTAACCAAATATGGTCGAATGCTGGCGTGCGGGCATACAAATGCGCACATATTACATTGAATGCAGTTTTCGCTTTTCCAAATTGGCAATTGGTTTGCAATTCCTCTTTTTTCAAAACGCGCAGTGTTTGTTGGAACAAATCCTCGCGGATTAAACGCGCTAACTGGCAGCGAGTCGCCGTCAAGTTTTTCGATAGGTTGAATGAAATTGTTGTAGTATTTGCTTAGTTCGTCGCTCTCTTCATGGATTTTTTCATCTTCCAGCGTTACCCAATGCGACGGCACGCTAAATTGTTTTATGTGACCCAACACGCTATCGATGGCTTTATAGTTGCGTTCAAGTACATCCGTGCCATATTTTTTGTAGTTGGTTTCTGCAAAGGCTTTCATTTCGCTCACTGCTTTGTCGTAAGGCAAAATATTGTTAAGTTTAAAAAAGGCCGACTGCATAATTAAATTGATTTTTCCTTTTAAATTAAGGTCGTTTGCGATGTTGGTAGCATCAATTGTGAAAACAGAAATCTCCATGTTTGCAATTTCTTTTTTTAGCGAAGTGGGAAACATATTTTCGATTTCCTCATCCGTCCACGAGGTGTTCAACAACAGTGTTGCACCTTTTTTTATGTGTTTTAGCAAGTTGTATTTTTTCACATAAGTTTGATTATGCACACTCACAAAATCTATGTGGTCTAAAAGATAACTTTCACTGATTTTGTTTTTGCCAAATCGCAGGTGACAAATGGTTGCGTTACCGCTTTTTTTGCTGTCGTATTCAAAATATGCCTGACCGTTTAAATCGGTGTTGTTGCCGATGATTTTTATGCTGCTTTTGTTGGCGCTAACTGTGCCGTCGCCGCCGTAGCCGTAGAACTTGCACGCGGTCACGCTTTCATCACTAGGATATATTTTTGTGGCAATTTCAAGGCTGGTGTGGGTTACATCGTCTTCAATGCCCACAGTGAAGCCATTTTTTGGTGAATCAATGCTCAAGTTTTCAAAAACTGCGTTTAAGTGTGACGGAGTAAACTCTTTGCTGCCCAGTCCGTATCTTCCGCCCACTACTGTAACATGCTTTAAATCGCTGTCGAAAAGGGCACTGCGCACATCTTTGTAAAGAGGTTCGCCGTCGCTTCCCGGCTCTTTAGTTCTGTCTAGCACTGCGATGGATTTAACAGTTTTTGGCAACGCGGAAAGGAAGGCTTTTGTGTTAAACGGGCGATACAGGCGCACTTTTAAAACGCCCACTTTTTGACCTAGTTTTTCCATTAAATGTTTAACAGTGATTTTTGCAACTTCGCTTCCACTGCCCATGATAACCACCACGCGCTCAGCGTCTGCGGCTCCAAAGTAGTCGAACAAATTATATTGTCGACCTGTAACCTTTGCAACTTCGTCCATAGATTCTTGCACTAGTTTTGGGGTGTTGGCATAAAAACTGTTTGCTGCTTCTCTGTTTTGAAAATATATGTCAGGGTTTTGCGCCGTTCCCTGTTGGTGAGGTTTGGATGAATTAAGGGCGCGATTTTTAAACTCTTTGATGCGGTCATACGGCATCAATTGTTTTATGGTCTTGTCGCTGATGTCGAAGATGGTGTTTATTTCGTGGCTGGTTCTAAACCCGTCAAAAAAGTGTACAAAAGGCACACTGCTTTTAAGCGTTGCAATATGCGAAATAAGCGCCATATCAAGAGCTTCCTGCACGCTGCCGCTGGCAAGCATTGCCCAGCCCGTTTGACGAACTGCCATAACATCGGAGTGGTCGCCGAAAATTGAAAGGGCGTGTGCGGCAAGGGCACGCGCGCTAACATGCATAACTGCAGGCATTAGTTCGCCCGAGATTTTGTACATGTTAGGTATCATTAGCAGCAAGCCTTGACTTGCAGTAAAGGTTGTGGACAAGGCGCCTCCTGCTAAACTGCCGTGCATTGCACCAGCCGCTCCGCCTTCTGACTGCATTTCCACAATCTTCATGGTTTTTCCAAAAATGTTTTTTCTTCCTTCACTTGCCCACGCGTCGCAATATTCTGCCATTGTGCTTGAAGGCGTTATGGGATAAATCGCTGACACTTCGCTTGTGGCATAGGCAATTTTTGCCGCTGCATAGTTTCCGTCTACTGTGATTTTTTTCATCTTGTTCCTCTCTTTAGTATTTTTTAGTTTTTACCACAAATAGTATAGTAAACCACCTCTTCTTTGTCAACTCATACGCTGCTTTTAGATGTTCTTTTTGCTTCAATTTTATTTTTTGTAGATTTTTAAATTACATACCAATTTACTTTCACAAAAGTTTGGTTTTGCGTTAAACTAAAATTATAAAGTAATTGCAAAAAAATTTTTAAACAAAGATTAAATCAGGTGAAGCATGAGGATTAAGTTAGAAATTAGTTACGACGGCAAAAACTACTGCGGATTTCAAAAGCAAAAGGATAAACTCACCGTGCAGGGTGTGTTAGAAGATGTTTTGTCGCAAATTTGTTGTGAGGACATTTCAGTGGTGGCAAGCGGAAGAACGGATGCTGGAGTTAGTGCGATGTGTCAGGTGGTGCATTTTGATGCAAAGGATGCGGTGAAGGTTACTGTGGGCAGGCTAAACAGTATGTTGCCGAACGATATTTCAGTGTTGAGTTTGAGCCAAGTGGATGAAAATTTCCATGCAAGATATAGCGCCAAAAAAAAGACTTATCGATATTTTTTCTATGTTTCAAAAGTGAGGCACTCGGTTTTAGACAACTTTGCACTGCATGTGGAAAAGCCGCTGAGCGTTGAGCGCATGCAAACGGCGTCAAAAGAATTTTTAGGCAAGCATGACTTCTCCGCATTTTGTTCAACTGGAAGCACAATTTTAGATAAAGAGCGGGAAATATATTTGGCTGAGGTAAAATGCGTGGCTGAGAATTTGTTTGAGTTTGTGGTTACGGGCAATGGTTTTTTGTATAATATGGTAAGAATTATGCTGGGAACGCTGTTAGATGTGGGGTTGGGTAAGATAAACGAGAGCGATATAAAAAACATTTTGATGTCAAAAAATAGGAAAAACGCGGGCAAAACTGTGTCGGCAAAAGGGCTTGTGCTTAGTAGCGTGGAGTATTGATTAGGGTTTTTAGTTTTAGTTTTAGTTTTAGTATTTAAATTTTGTATTTTTAAGATTTAAGATTTTGTAATTTTTAAATTTTGCAATTTTCAGATTCCCATACTTTTCAATTTTATTTAATATTATTTTTCTTTTGTTGTTTTAAAATCAATTAAATAAGATGTAATTAGTTGTTATATCAATTAATCGGATTATTTTATAAAGTTTAATAATTTGAAGCATATCTTTTTATTAATATTGACTAGAGTGTGCAAATTTGTTAAAATATGATTGAATATAAAGATTCTGTGAGGGGTTATGAAACATTCTCTTAGAATGATAGTAGCAGGGGTGCTGGTGATAATCATCGGAGTAGCGGTTTGGTTATTGTTTTTTTCGCCCAAACAAGATTTGTCCTCTTACAACAAAGTGTTGTCCACGCTGGACCACACAGAAAAGTTGAATCTTTATTCCGATTTGGAAACACTGAGGATCAATACTGGGCACGGTGAAAACTATGAAAACACTTTTCACGCTCAGCGACATGCTGAAATTATTAAAACGCGAAAAAAATTGTTTGGAAACACTTCCACCCTTGATTTAATTATTGAAGACACCAATCAGTTTTATTCTTATCTTTTTTACGACACTATGCTAACCGAAACACTGGAGCAATATTTGGCTTATCTTAGAATTGCAAAAAGTGCAACAAGAGAACAGCAAAACCGCATTGATAGTTTGTGCGAATCCTATTTGAAAAATTTGAACAATTTATCAAAACTAATTTCTGATGTGTCGAAATATCAAAAAAATTATGTGGTGCCGTCGGGGCAAACCGACAACGGTGTGGCGAACACCAATCTTACCAATTCTTACAACAATCTTCGTGTGCAGTATCGCGAGTGTTTACTTAGCAAAACAGAGTTAATTATGTTTGTGCGTGAGTTTGTGATAAAATATTCTTTCTCGGGCGACTTTAACGATATTCCGCTAACCATTCTTTACGATTCGTTTACGATGGCAGTTGTTCAGGCAATGGAGATGCCCAAGGAAAGTGAAAACAGTTATCTTCATGATGCAACGCTGATTGCAAAAAAGTTTGAAACTTTCAGAAACGGAGGAAACATCTTTACTTTTGTGACACAAAATCAGTTTGTTAATTCCTACAGAAATCTCTACAAAAACTACTATGAGGGTTTGGAGTTTACTTTTTCTATGTCGCATAACGCCAAGGTGGAAGTGGTTAATAATGACGATTTTGCAAACTCGGCCATAAGGGAAGAATATCGTGCTGATGTGAAAAATTTGCTGACTGTTTATGGAATAAATGTGTAGGAGGGAAGAGCGTGAAAAGAATTTTTAGTGTGTTATTATTGTTTATGTTTTCTCTTACTTTTTTGTTGGGATGTGGCAAAGGAGAGAGTTTGGATTTTGATTTGTCTGAGCAATATTCGCTGATGATTGCAAAGTACGAAAAAAACAATTCCAACTATATGTTCGGCAACCAACCTCATAATTACAAGACACTTTCCATATCTTATTCCAACGCAGAAATTAGTGATTTGGTTAATGGAAGTGTTTCATCAAACGAAAAAATAATCAGGTTTTCTGCGCTTAGAGTGATTGAACAAAATTTGTTAAATTATATTTTCAAATATTACGAAACATGGAATGAGTCATTTTATGAAAATGCTTATGGCTCGATAACAAAGGCAGAAAAAGAGAGTTTGCATAGCAGTTTTTTGAAACTAAAAAATCAAATAGATACCTTTAAAAATAAGGTGTCTGCTTTTGAATCTGAGTTTGACGGAGTGTTTCAGGTGAGTGATCCTTTGGCTATTAGTTTAACTCTTTTCACCTATCAGTATAATATGGTCATCGAAAAAAGTTTAGATTTTATGGGGCAATTTATTGACTTGCACACCAAGTATGTTTTTGCTGAGGACACCACCAGCATCAACGCTGCTCAAAGGTTGCTTGATGAATATTATTACTTTGTGGCAAAATTAACCTATTATGAAAATGTGATGCCTTTTAATTATGGCTCGGGCAACAATGGCACTTGTGACTTATCTCATGTTATGAAAACTTATATCAATTCGTCTAGCAATATTTATTTGTTAATAGATTTAACAGATGACACAATTTCTAACTTAGGAACGCAAATTAATGACACGCTAACAAATCCTGAGTTTGCTGATGACGCTAGGTTAAAGATGAAATCTTTTCATTTTTATAGAAATCAATATGTGCAAAATGCTAAAATTTATTTTGAGGTTTATGCTGATTTAGATTTTTCAAATTTGGCAAAATATCGATTTGGTGTAGTGGCGAACACTACGCTTGAGGAATACTTGTCGCGTTATAGCATCGAACAAAAAGCAAGTTATACATTTGCTTATAATATGCTAAATTATATTTTACCGGAGTTCGTGGATGTGTATTTAGAACTGGTTAAAAACAACTGATGAAAAGGCAGTTTAGTGTGCGATTTGGTGAAATGACAAATCAAGCAAAGAGAAATAAATGGAATGCTAAAAAAGGGCAGGTATAAGTTTTTACTTGCTTTTTTTAAAGTTTTGATGATAAAATAAAAAATGTTATTGGAGAGAAAAATGAACAAGACAAACTATGAAAATATGGCGAATATGTTGTTTCCAAGTGTGGTTTACACACCCGAATACTATGAAAAAAAATTTCCTGCTAGAAATCTGCCTGCAGGTGCAGAAGTTACTAGGCTTGCTCCTAGTCCCACGGGGTTTTTGCACATCGGGCACATGTTTGGTGCGGTGGTGAATTTTTGCGTTGCGCGCTCATCTTCCGGCGTTTTTTATTTGCGATTGGAAGACACCGACACAAAGCGCGAAGTTGAAGGCGCAGGACTTGTGGCGGCACAAATTCTAAATAAATTTGGTGTGGTATACAGTGAAGGATATACTAACAACGGAAGTCAAGTGGGAGATTATGGACCTTATGTGCAAAGTGAACGAAAGGAAATTTATCAGACTTATGCAAAATATTTAGTTGGCAAGGGTCGAGCATTTCCTTGTTTTTGCGAAAAAGGTGATGGTTTAGAGGATGTGAAAAAGCGTCGGGAGCAACAACTTAGCGACATTAATGATTTTGAACAAAAGGATGTGTGCAGAAATTTAACGCTGGCGCAAGTAGAAAAAAAATTAAAAGATGGCAAACCGTTTGCAATCAGACTGCGATCCTCTGGCAATATCGAAAACAAAATTGTGATTGATGACGGAATTAAAGGTGCGCGCGAAATCAGAGAGAACGCAAAAGATATTGTGCTGATAAAAAGTGATGGCATGCCGCCTTATGCTATGGCGCATGCAGTGGATGACCATCTTATGAAAACCACATTGGTGGTAAGAGGCGAGGAGTGGTATCCCTCTCTTTCTGCGCATTTGGAATTGTTCGACGCGCTGGGTTTTGAAAAAGTGAAATATGCTCACACCCCGGTGATTTGCAAAATTGGCGATGATGGCAACAAGCGAAAACTTAGCAAACGAAAGGACCCAGAGGCCGATATGCGATATTATCTTGAAAAAGGCTATCCCACTGAGGCTGTGCTGGAATATATTATGACGCTGGCAAACACCAATTTTGAAGAATGGAGAAGAGAGCATGAGGGCGCCGAACTTTCCCAGTTTGTTTTTTCCATTGCTAAAACCAGCAATTCCAACCCCATGTTTGACATACACAAATTAAACGATATCAGCAAAAATATTATTGCAAAGTTGACCGCGGACGAGGTTTACGAAAAAGCGGTTGCTTGGAGCAAAGAGTATGACGGCGAGTTTAATGAGTTTTTGCAAGAAAACAAAAAGTATGCAATTGATGTTTTTTCAATTGATAGATACACAAAAAACCCACGAAAAGATATTGTTATGTGGAGTGAATTGAAAAGTTATTTTAATTATATGTTTTTTGATTTGGACTTTAATTTGGTGGAATACGATAAAAGGTATGATGCAAAATTTATAAACAAAATCTTTAAGAGTTATGCTGAGAGTTTTGACGACAATTTTACCAAGGATGAGTGGTTTTTAAATTGCAAAAATTTGGCAGTGTCCTTTAGTTTTTGTGCGGACAATAAACTATATAAGGAAAACCCTACTCTTTATAATGGTAATGTGGGCGATTATTGCTCAATTATCAGGCAGGTGGTTACGGGCAGAGTAAACAGCCCTGATTTGTTTACCATTTGCAGCATACTTGGAAGCGATAAATTAAAAAATATCAGTGAAAGGTTTTCATCTTTTGTTAAAAATTAAAAAGTGAGAATGGAATGTTTAAAATTTCGAGCGATTGGCATGAGTTATTGAATAGTGAAATGGAGTGCGATTATTATAAAAATTTACTTCTGTGGCTGAATGATGAGTATGCGACAAAGTCGATTTTTCCTGCTAAAGAAAATGTGTTTGCTGCACTCAATTTTGTTGCTTTCGATAAAGTGAAGGTGGTGATTATCGGTCAGGACCCATATCACGGCGAAAATCAGGCGCACGGACTTTGTTTTTCAGTGGAAAGTGATGTTAAAATTCCGCCATCGCTAAAAAATATTTTTAAGGAACTTGCATCCGATGAGGGTTGTTATATTCCCAATCATGGCAATTTAACAAAATGGGCAAAACAGGGAGTGTTATTATTAAATTCGGTGTTGACGGTGGAAAAAAACTGTGCTCTCAGTCACAAAGGGCGAGGCTGGGAGAAGTTTACTGCGCGCATCATTGAACTGCTCAGTGATAGAGTAGTGCCCGTGGTGTTTTTGCTTTGGGGAACAAGTGCAAAGTCGGTTGCAAAAAATATTAACAGCAGGCATTTTGTGCTCACTGCCGCTCACCCCAGCCCTATGAGCGCCAACCGTGGTGGTTGGTTTGGCAGTCGTCATTTTAGCGAAACCAACCGTATTTTGAAAGAACTAAAAAAAGAGCCAATAGATTGGCAGATTTAAGAATATTAATTAAAATTTATAATTGTTAAAAAACCGCGAATTTTGGCGGTTTTTTGGTGACGCATAATCTTTTACTAAAGCAATAGTATATCAAATAAAAGATAAAAGAAATAGCAAATTGATTGCTATTTTTTTGGTGATTATACACAAAGATTTGTGTGTGCAATTGATTGATAATTGTTCACAATCGGTTATAATATGAGCAAATAAAAGGAGATAAAATTATGGCAAAAGCAACCAAAAAAGCACCTGCAAAAACTGCAGCAAAAGCGCCAGCAAAAGCACCTGCAAAAAAGAAGTAGTAGTGGTTTGATTAGGTAATTATTAAAATTATTATCTAAAACTATTGCTAATTTAAAGAAATATTAAAAAATATTTCTGCTTTGCAAAGCAAAAAGAAAGTGAGCGCTAAAAAACACCCAAAAATTATCTTTTCTAAAATTTATTTTTATTATTTGGAAAATTAAATATTGTTTTCTAAATAAAAAAATGTTTTTTAAGAAAGTTAATTTTTGGGTGTTTTTATTTTACTTTATTTTTTTACTAAGCCACAAATGTTATGTCTTTATAAAGTATGATTGTAATTAAGTCAACTACATAGAAAATTGGGCATAGGAAGAAGTTAAGAATTGCTCCTAATAGTTTGCCTCTTTGCACTCTTGTTACAATGCCAAGTATGATGCTTGTTACTGGAATGATTGCCAGAATCAACGAAACAAGTCTGCCAAGTCCCAAATATGCCTTTTGTCTTTTTGCCATAAATATTCTCCTTTTTTTTATTTGTTTATTAATTAAGTTGATTTTATGGTCAACTTTAATAACTGTTTTAACCTTTTTTGCTTTTCTTTTTTCCGCAGGTTGCAATTAGTCCAAAAATTGAAGCAAGCAGTGTTGCACCCAGCAAAATAAAATATCCAATTTCAGCGTTCATAGATAGGGTGGATGAAACTGTAAAAATGGTAAATGTTCCGGTGTTAACAAGCGTGAAGATAAACCCAAATACCATAATAGCCACAAAACAAATTAGCATAATAAAAGATAGCAGTCTTTTTGATTTGTTAAGGTCTATTTTAGTTTTGGTTTTTAACATTTCCAAAATGGTTGACACGATGAATAGCACGCCTGCAACAAGTGCAATAACAGCAAATATGGAAAGAAGGGTAGACCAAATGCTTGCAAATTCAACTTCAACGAATTTAAATGCTGTTACTAAATCGTCGGAAAACTTGTCAAGCAGTTTGTAAGCCTCTCCGTCAACAGGTTCTGCTTCTACCATTAGTTGCCACAAGTTTGTGAAAAATGCAACAGGAAGAAGTGCAATGCTGATTATGGAAAGCAGACTAAAAATGACTTTTTTTGATTTCATAAAAATTTCTCCTTTTCTATTATATTTGATTTTACTACAAAATATGACAAATGCAAAATGAAAAGCATATCAAGAAAATTTTTTCGTAAGTCTTTCAGCATTTGTTCTTGTGGTTGAATTTTTTGTTGGCCTAATTATTAAGGAAAAAAACACCATTGCATCCAAAGAATTCAATCGTGTTATTTATTAGTTAATTATTTATTAGTTAATTATTTATTAG
>CAYJCT010000015.1:0-12156 GCA_964368745.1 uncultured Christensenella sp.
ATGACTCAAATGCAACTACAAAAATAAAAAATTCACCAAAATAGGTGAAAATCAACTAAAAAACAATAAATGCAAAATAAAACAACCGCCAAATTTACGAAAAAATCAGACAAGACAAAAGTACAGTAAGGTTGAAATATAAACAAATTCAAAAAAATATAAAATTTAAATAAAAACAACAAACAATATCACATAGTAAAAACGGACATTAAAAATTCAATTTAGATAATTCAACCCACAAAAAAAGTATGGAATAAAAACGGACAAGAAAGTAGTAGAGGCGAGGCTCGGCAGACATTAATTGAGGGAGTTTATGAGCAATAAATGACTGAAATAAATTTCTGCCAGAAACGAAGCATATGCTACTTTATCGTCCGTTTTTTATTAAATGACCGAGATTAATTTTTGTTAGAAACGAAGCATATGCTATTTTCTTGTCCGTTTTTTTAGTTTTTTATTTTAATACGGCTTTTATTCGCCTAACTCCAAAAGAACTGCTCTCCTCTTTAACAATGCTAAAAACTCCTAAATCTTTAGTGTTTTTCGCATGCGGCCCGCCACAAATTTCTTTGGACACACCGGGAATGGAATAAACGGTAACCACATCGCCGTACTTTTCTTCAAAAACGCCCATGGCTCCGCAATTTTTTGCGCTCTCTAAACTCATTTCTTCTGCCACAACATCAATGCCTTTGGCAATAACATCATTCACATCTTTTTCAACAAAGGCAATTTCTTCTTTGGTTAGTTTTCGTTCAAAACTAAAATCAAACCGCAACCTGTCGGCAGTAATGTTGCTGCCTTTTTGAAACACATTATCGCCGAAATGTTTCCTTAAAACAGAAAGTAAAATGTGCGTTGCAGTGTGGTACTTTGCAAACTCATACCCCGTGCCAGCAAGACCGCCCTTAAAATGCCCAGCGCTGCTAGAACGCGCCAATTCCTGATGCTCTTCATAAGATTTGTTGTAACCCTCAACATCCACAATCAAACCCTGTTCTTTTGCCAAATCCATAGTTATTTCTAAAGGAAATCCAAAAGTTTCGTATAACCTGAATACAGTTTTTCCAGAAATGGTGATGTCATCAATGTGATTAGGATTGCTTTTTTTCATGAACTCGTTTTTCTTCATGATGTTTAAAACAACTTTTTCCCACTCTTTTAAACCAGTTTCAAGCGTTTTTTCAAAACGCTCTTCTTCTTTTAATAACTCGCTTAAAATTGTTTCGCGATGCGATAACAACTCAGGGTAATACTCGCCCAATTGATTGATAAATACGCTTGATATTTCCACCAATTTTCCCGATTCAACACCCAATTTTTTAGCATGCCTAACCGCTTTTCTAATCAACCGTCTAAGTACATAACCTGCATCTTTGTTGCTAGGAACAATGCCATTTTCCTCACCCAAAATAACGCTTGCGCACCTAATATGGTCGCAAACTATTCTAAAAGATTTTGTGAACCCATCTTCGTCATCAGTGTATTTTTTACCCGACAACTCTTCCAATTTTTGAATGGCCTCAGAAAAAACTTCGGTAGCATAAACGCTTTTTGCGCCGTTTAGCACCACCATGTTTCTTTCAAGTCCAAAACCGGTGTCCACATTTTTTTGCTTTGCAGAAATATACTCATTATCGCCAATTTTTTCATATTGCATGTAAACATCGTTGCCAATTTCAACATACTTTCCACACGAACAGGAAGGATTACAATCTTTTGAACACTTTTCTTTTTGAGTGTCCAAAAATATTTCACTGTCGGGCCCACATGGTCCTCTTTCAATTTCCCACCAATTTTCTGCTTTGTTCAGAAAAAAAATCCTGTCTTTTGACACGCCCTGCTCTTCCCAGCACGCAGCACTTTCTTCGTCCCTTGGGGCATTTTCATCGCCCTCAAAAACAGTTACTGCAAATTGATGTGGCAATAAATTCAAATACTTATCACTGGTCAAAAATTCGTAAGACCATGCAATTTTTTCTTTTTTAAAATAATCACCCAAACTCCAATTTCCCATCATTTCAAAAAATGTTAGGTGATAGGGATTTCCCACTTCGTCAATGTCGCCCGTTCTGATGCATTTTTGAACATTTGCAAGCCTTTTGCCAAGCGGATGTTTTTCTCCTAATAAATATGGCACAAGCGGATGCATACCCGCAGTTGTGAACAGCACGCTGGGGTCGTTATCCGGAATAACCGACGCACTTTTTATAACAGCGTGACCTTTACTTTCGTAAAAATCAAGCCACATTTCTTTTAATTGTCTAATACTAAATTTCCTCATATAATTTTTTTCACCTTTAAAATATGTCGTCAAGATTGGTATCCATTTCTTCCATCACAGTAGAGGAGGAAGGAGATGAGAAGGCGGGCGCCGCCTTTTCCAAACTTTGATTATTTGCGTCTTTGCTCAAATTAACAAATGTGGTAATATTTCCCACCCATTTTAATGGAACAGAACCAATCGGCCCATTTCTGTGTTTTGCAATTAATATTTCGCTGATATTTTCGCCACCCAATTTTTCTTTTGTATCATCATACATATCAGGTCGATAGATAAACATAACAATGTCTGCATCCTGCTCGATGGAGCCCGAGTCTCGCAAGTCGGACAGCATGGGTTTATGGTCTTTTCTGCTTTCTGTGCCACGCGAAAGTTGCGACAACAATAAAATTGGAACTTTAAGTTCCCGAGCCGCCATTTTTAGCGCGCGCGTGATTTCACTGATTTCCTGCACACGATTGTCTTTTCCCTTGCCCATTCCCTGCATCAATTGCAAATAGTCAATCATCACAAGGTCCAGCCCCTCTTTTCGTTGTAAACGCCTGCACTTTCCAACTATGTCCGCCGGAGTTTTAGAAAAACCTTCATCCACAAAAATTTTGGAGTCGTTTAGTTTTTGCTTTGCTTCCCAAAGCGCAGTCCAGTCTGCAGCCGTCAACTCGCCTTTCATAGCACGCGTCATATCCACATAACCCACCGAACAAAGCGCTCTTTGCATAATTTGGTCCTTGCTCATTTCCAGCGAGAAAATTGCCACATTTTTCTTTTCCATAACGGCTGCATGCGTCATCATATTCATAGCCAAACTGGTCTTTCCACAACCGGGACGAGCCGCAATCAGCACCAAATCACTGGGTTGCAAACCATTTAGAATTTTGTCAATTCCATAAAAACCAGTTGGAATGCCTCTAAGCGCTGAAGAGTCTTTTTGAATAAGTTCAAACTTGTTGATAACATTATTCAGCGCGTCGCCCACATGCGACAGACCACCCTTTTCTTCATTTTTTGCAATTCCAAAAATGTTGCTTTCCGCAAAATCAATTGCATCTTGCTTTTCAGTGGCTTCAAACGAGTTGTCAATAATTTCCTGCGATGCCGAAATTAGTTGCCTAAAAATACTATTCTTTTTAACTATGTCCACATAGTGATTGTAATTGCTGGCGCTGGGCACCACATTTGTCAAATGCGCCACATACTCCACTCCGCCCACCGAATCGGTCAAGTTTGCGCTTTCCAATTGAGCAGAAAGCGTGATAAAATCCACCGGCTTGCTGGAGTTAAAAACAAACTGCATATTTTCAAAAATTAACCTGTGCGCTTCCAAATAAAAATCATCTGCATTCAACTGCGCAAGTATTTCATTTGATGCGTCTAAATCAATCAAAACGCACCCCAGCACACTTTGCTCCGCCTCATTGCTGTGAGGAAGCGTTCGTGATTTTTGCAATCTCTCAATTTTTTTCATATACATTTCCCTTTTTAAAAAAATAGTTTATCTAAAATTTAAAACTAACTTTTTTTGGCTGATTAATCTTTTTTTGTGTCTTTATCACTTGCAACTTTTTCCACTTTCACTTCGCCTGAAGTTGCCGTCTCATTCCTTTTTTTTGTAAATTTAGACACATTTAAGTTTACCACAACAATGACTGCAAACACAATAGCAATATCTAAAAAAATCAGCACAGAATTTTTCATATAGTCTTGAAGAAAAAAGTTAATTACAACCAACAGCGGAAAAGAAAAAAGCAAAATTAAACCATACTTTTTTAAGTATTGTTTCACATCCCTTTTATCTAAAATATATCTGTTGTTTTTTTTCATTAAACATAACTCCCGCTTTCTATTCATCGTCGTCAATGTCGTCAATTTTAATCACATCAACATTTATTTCGTTGTTGCCAAACCTGCCCTTTTTCTTTTCGTCAAGATATTTTTTGGTGAAACTCACTTTCTTGTTTTCCAATTTGACAATTTTTTCCGAACTGCCCTTATCTTTAAAGTGAATATACAATAAAACTACAACTATGGCAAGCGAAATACCCAGCCCCAAATAATACCAACTGGTGGAATTGGGGCGAACATTATAGACTTTTAAAACGAAGTCGGCGTTCTTATTTGTCAGATCCCAGTAAAAACTAGTATAGCCATTTTCGGTTATAGTGTCGTCCGCATTGGCATATAACCGCTCAATGTTGGTGGAAAAAATCTGTGAAATAGAAATTCCAGAAAAGTCGAGTTCGGTGGGAGCAACCGTGCCCCGCCCCAACTCATAATAATAGTTGTAGAGTGACATGCTTTTGTTGTTTTCCGATTTGACAAGTGCCGCAAAAGGCAAAATGGAATTATCTTTTTGCAAATCATACGCAAGCAAAAAATCATTTAGCGGTTCCACTTCAACTTCGCCTCTTTCCCCACCCGTCACAAGATGAGAAAACGCGCCAACATTATAAGTGGAATTGTCGGAATAAAAAAACTCAAACAAATCTTTCGACTTGAAAAATAGCGTCAACTCATAAACTATTACGCCATTTTGTTTGGTGTAGTTTTTGTTTTCCAGTTGAATGCCGTTGTTTATTTTGGTGAACAGCGTGGTGTCCACAATAAACTGCGCTTTCCACTCATCATAAACTTCTTCAAATTTACTAAATTCTGCCCGAATGCTATTTTTGATGGTAGTTCGTTTTTCAGCATTTTTAACAATCAGTTCAAAATCACTGTCTAACTCCACCACAAATTTATCGATAATTGCGCCCTCTGATTCATAAGTTCTCAAGTGCTGCACACTGGCACATCCAGAAAAAAGAAATACACTTATCGACAATATTAAAAAACCCAATATTTTTTTCAAACTATTTCTTTCTCCTTTTTGGTATGCAACTATTAACTTGCACAATTAATCGGCTATCTATATTATATAACAACCGCCAAGTTTTTGAAAGTAAAAATATTAAATCAAATATAGAAAACTATAACCTTATAAAACAAAAAATGCAAAATCCAAACAGAAAAACTTACAAAATTTGATTAATTAAAAGTAATTGAGGTGCAAATAATATTTGCCTAATAGTTAAAAAAAGGCTATAATTGATTTATGGAATATGGTACAAGTAAAACGAGTTGCTTAGGCTCAAAATTTTTGTTGACAAACATAAAAAAGGAAAAACCCGCGATTACTAAAAGTAGCGCTCTTTTGCGTACTTTTTTTAAGGACTTTATTGCAAAGGAAGTGCAGGAAAAGCACTACTATGACACAAAAGATTTGTTTTTTCATAAAGCCGGCATCAATATTGGCTTCAACTATGTTAAAGGTGCAAAAACTAACGAAATAGTTGTTCGCTACGATAGCGAAAAAGAAAGGGTTTGCTATTTAGAATATATGCCCGACACCTACACTTTAAAAATAGACAAAAAGAACACCCTCTTTGATCATAAAGATTTCATAGTAAAAGCCATAACCGAAATGATTCCCAACGGACTTCAAACTGACTTGTTTATAAAACTGGACCAAACCGAGCGTGTCATATCCACAAAAAAAGTTCGCGAGCGCTGGCGCTACACCAACAATTTTGGGCTAAAACTTATGCTTAGTATCGACAATGCTGTCTACACTAGCACGCTTACTAAAAGCAAGGAAGTAATAAATGTCTTGGAAATACTGGGTGATAATCCTAAAGAAAATGCCGACAAATTTAATGCTTTCAAAAAAGCACTTCTGCTTGAAAACCCCACAATAATTGAAACACATCATAGCGACTTGTTCATCGGACTCGACTATTTGCTGAACATCAAAATCAAAAAACAATTTTAATGTTGTAAATGATTACTAAATAATTACTAAAAAAAACTATCTCAAAAATTTTAAGATAGTTTTTTATTTTTGTATATTCTTATTCATACCTCATCTTTCAAATGTGGCGTCGCTTTTTTCGCCTACAGCATCAGCATTTTGCGACAAATACTGAGCATAACTGTTCGAGTATGAAACCTCGTCACTTACTGCAGCCGCACTTTCCTTTACTACTGTTTCTTTTTGCGGCGCATTTGTCGATTTTTTAGCCTCACCTGCAATTTGCTTCAACCTAAAACTTTGCCCAGTAGTTTGGCTGTCGATTTCCTTTATTTTTTGCTTGTCCCGCTTTGATAATTCCGCAAGCGACTTTTCTTTATAACTATTAAACAATTTGTTGGAACTTTTAACAAAACTATCCAGCACTGGCTGCAATTTTTTGTTAAACTCGTTTTCAAAAAAAGTGTATTTTGAGTTGCCTTTTATCTCTTCAAACGACTTATCTAGCAACTGATTCAAAACATAAGACGAATTGTTTTCTTTAAGGAAAAATTTGCCAATCTTTTGCTGTTCATTGTCAAAAGTGCTAAGCACATTTTTTGTGTATTCATTAGGTTGCTTTTGCAGTAATGAAATTTTAAAATTATAAAACTTGTCATAAATGGCGCCCAGTTCTGTTTCTATTTCTCTGCATAGAATGGTGGAAAACTGACGCTTTGCCATTATAGAACTTTCCAAAAATTTGTCGTCAATCAACTTTTCGGTTTTCACAATATCTTCATCATAAACAATAATATTGTAATAGTCATAAGACTTTTCCAAATAATTTCGAATGCTATCCTTAAAAGATGCGATGTGAGTTTTTATGGTGTTTTGCAAATAACCATTAACTTTACTCACATTTTCAAGCACATATAAATCGGAATAAGCATAGTCATCTTTGCTCTTTTCGGCATAGACAATCTCAAACGCAATTTCGCCGCAGCCCGGCATATTGGAAAAACAAAAAATAGAGTTGGTAAACCCATATTTTTTTATTTTTGGCAGGGAAAGTAATTCTTCTTTAATTTTTTCTGAGATTATATAATTTCCCACATCGTCATAGTTGCCAAAAAGACAATTGAGCAATATGTCATTTTTTTCAGAAATAAAACCATCAAAAGTAACTGCTCTTATCATTTCAAAATCTGATGCCATATTCAATCTCCATACATTATATTATATCACAAAGATGAAAATTGGCAATATGTTTGTGGTAGACATTTTAACTAATTTTTAACTTGTAAAGTTCTATTCCATATCTTGTTGATATAAGAATAAAACTTTTCACAAAAAAAATCACATAAAAATATGTGATTTTTTATATTTTCAACTTTTAATGGAAAACTTATTTAAGAATAGCACTAACTACACCACTTCCCACAGTTCTTCCACCCTCACGGATAGCGAATCTTAGTCCCTCTTCAATAGCGATAGGAGTGATAAGTTTAATAGTCATCTTAACATTGTCACCAGGCATCACCATTTCAACGCCTTGTGGAAGTTCAATAGAACCAGTAACATCAGTTGTACGGAAGTAGAATTGAGGTCTGTATCCATTAAAGAATGGAGTATGACGGCCGCCCTCTTCCTTTTTCAACACATATACTTGTGCTGAAAACTCAGTGTGAGGTTTAATTGAACTAGGTTTTGCAAGTACTTGACCTCTTTCGATGTCAGTTCTCTGGATTCCACGAAGAAGTAGTCCCACATTGTCACCAGAAACTGCTTGATCAAGCATTTTTCTAAACATTTCAACGCCAGTAACAACTGTTTGAATTTTGGAGTTCATACCCACAACTTCAACAGTTTCACCAACTTCAACTGTTCCTCTTTCAATTCTACCAGTTGCAACAGTTCCACGACCAGTGATTGTGAAAACATCCTCAATTGGAAGAAGGAAAGGTTTTTCGATGTCTCTTTGAGGGTCAGGAATGAAAGTGTCAAGCGCGTTCATCAATTCCTCAATAGGCGCCGAATCAGGACCATTTGCATTGCCAGCTTTAGCCGCTTCCAATGCTTTTAGAGCGGAACCTTTAATGATTGGAGTGTCATCCCCTGGGAATCCATATTCAGTTAGAAGGTCTCTGATTTCCATTTCAACTAGTTCTAGAAGTTCTGGATCAGATACTTGGTCGCATTTATTCATAAACACAACGATGTAAGGAACACCAACTTGACGAGCAAGCAAAATGTGTTCTCTTGTTTGAGGCATAGGACCATCAGTTGCCGCAACAACTAGGATTGCCCCGTCCATTTGAGCCGCACCAGTGATCATGTTTTTAACATAGTCCGCGTGTCCTGGGCAGTCAACGTGAGCGTAGTGACGGGTGTCACTTTCGTACTCAACATGCGAAGTATTGATTGTAATACCTCTTTGTCTTTCTTCTGGTGCTTTATCAATAGCGCCATAGTCCATTGCAAGTGCTTTACCTTTAGCTGCTTGAGTTATAGTAATAGCAGCAGTTAGGGTAGTTTTACCGTGGTCAACGTGGCCAATGGTACCAACGTTAACATGAGTTTTGGTTCTTTCGAACTTTGCTTTTGCCATTTTAAAATTCTCCTTTAAAAACTTTTTTAATTAGCTTTTCTGTCGCCAACAATTTTGTCAGCAAGACTTTTTGGAACCTCATTATAATGAGAAAATTCCATATTAAAAGTACCTCTGCCTTGAGTAAGCCCTCTCAAATCTGTTGCGTAACCGAACATTTCTGACAAAGGTATCTCAGCATTGATAACTTGTAACCCGTTTCTCATAGTCGTGCCACTAAGCATTCCACGACGACGGTTAATGTTGCCCATAACATCGCCTAAATACTCATCTGGCATTTCTACTTCCACTTTCATAACCGGCTCTAACAGCACAGGAGTTGCTCTTTTAGCACCTTCCTTGAACGCCAAAGATCCAGCAATTTTGAACGCCAACTCACTCGAGTCAACATCATGATAACTTCCGTCATAGACGGTAGCCATAAAGTCCACAGTTTCGTAACCCGCAAGCACGCCATTTTGCTTGGCTTCTTGAATACCTGCGTCAACAGCAGGAATATACTCTTTAGGGATAACGCCACCCACAACTTTATTAACAAATTTATAACCTTCACCCGGAGCAAGCGGAGTAAGTTTAACCCAGCAGTGACCATATTGACCATGACCACCCGATTGTTTAATATACTTGCCTTCAATGTCGATTTCTTTTCTGAATGTTTCTTTGTAAGCCACTTGCGGAGCACCAACATTGGCCTCAACTTTAAACTCACGCATCAATCTATCCACAATAATTTCCAAGTGCAACTCACCCATACCAGCAATAATGGTCTGACCAGTTTCGCGGTCGGTGTAAGTCTTAAATGTTGGGTCTTCTTCTGCAAGTTTCACAAGCGCCAATATCATGCGCTCCTGACTTGCCTTGGTTTTAGGTTCAATTGCAACTCTAATAACGGGATCCGGAAAATCCATAGTTTCCAAAATCACAGGATGAGCAGGGTCGCAAAGTGTTTCTCCCGTGGTGGTGTCTTTCAACCCCACGATTGCAACAATTTCTCCCGAATAAGCCTCCTCAATTTCTTCCCTGTTGTTAGAGTGCATACGAATCAGTCTGCCGATTCTTTCTTTCTTGTCTTTGCAACTGTTATACACATAACTGCCCGATTGCATAGAACCTGAATAGATTCTAAAAAATGTCAGTTTTCCCACAAATGGGTCGGTCATAACTTTGAACGCCAATCCCGAGAACGGCTCGCTGTCAGAACTTTTTCGCTCTACTTCTTCGCCAGTGCTAGGTTTTGTGCCTTTAATTGCAGCAATGTCAAGCGGACTTGGCATATAATCCACAATAGCATTCAATAACAACTGAACACCCTTGTTTTTAAATGACGAACCACACACAACTGGGTTGAACGCCATGGAAATAGTGCCTTGCCTGATGCCGCGTTTTATTTCCTCAATAGTCAATTCCTCGCCTGCAAAATACTTTTCAATCAATTCATCGTCTTGCTCAGCAACTCTTTCAATCAACTCAAATCTGTATTTTTCAGCCAGTTCTTTGTACTCAGCTGGAATTTCAATTTCGGTTATAACCTTACCCATGTCGTCTTCATACAAAAACGCTTTGTTTTCAACTAGGTCAATAATCCCGCGAAACTCATTTGCATCTCCAATAGGAAGTTGAATAGGCAGAGGGTTTGCACCCAACCTGTCTTTCATAGACTGAACAACTCTTAAAAAATTTGCGTCGTTGATGTCCATTTTGTTAACATACGCCATTCTTGGAACATGGTATTTGTCAGCTTGACGCCAAACTTTTTCACTTTGTGGTTGAACGCCACCACGCGCACAAAATACAGCCACCGCACTGTCAAGCACCTTAAGACTTCTCTCTACCTCAGCGGTAAAGTCCACATGTCCGGGGGTGTCAATAATGTTGACCTGATGTTCTTTCCAAAAACAAGTAGTAGCAGCACTAGTGATAGTGATACCTCTTTCTTGTTCCTGCGCCATCCAGTCCATAGTTGCAGCGCCTTCATGCACTTCACCAATTTTATAGTTTTTACCGGTATAATAAAGAATTCTCTCACTGGTGGTTGTTTTACCAGCGTCGATATGCGCCATAATACCAATATTTCTAAATTTATCTAATGCAATTTTTCTTGCCATAAAATAATATTCTCCTCAACAAATTACCAACGATAGTGCGCAAATGCTTTGTTACTCTCAGCCATTTTATGCACATCCTCTCTCTTCTTATAAGCAGCGCCGGTATTGTTGTATGCGTCCATTATTTCTCCGGCCAATTTTGCTTCCATATTTCTTTCATTTCTTTTTCTGCTGTAGGTCACCAGCCATCTAATAGCCAAAGTCAATTGTCTAACCGGTCTAACTTCCAGCGGAACTTGATAGTTTGAACCACCCACTCTTCTAGATTTTGTTTCCAATAAAGGCTTCAAATTTTCTAATGCCTTTAAAAAATAAGTATCAGGTTCTACACCAAGCTTTTCATTAATAATATCAAATGCACTATAGACAATGTTTTGAGCAACTGCTTTTTTTCCATCAAGCATAATATAGTTGATAAGTTTAGTAACAGTTTTGTTACCATACTTCGGGTCAGGCAAAACATCTCTTTTAGGCACGCCAGCTCTTCTTGGCATAATAACTCCTTTAAAAAATTTTAATTTTTAATAATCTAATTTAAAATGATTAACTAAATGAGGAAAAATTATTTTCCTTTTTTAGCACCATATTTTGATCTAGATTGTTTGCGTTTGTTAACTCCTGCGGTGTCCAATGAACCCCTAACAATGTGGTAACGCACACCCGGCAAATCACGCACTCTTCCTCCACGAATCAGCACCACGCTGTGTTCCTGAAGATTGTGCCCTTCACCCGGAATATAAACTGTACCTTCCTCACCATTAGATAAACGCACTCTAGCGATTTTTCTTAGAGCCGAATTGGGTTTTTTTGGAGAAGTAGTTGTAACACTCAAACAAACTCCTCGTTTTTGAGGATTTTCATCTAGAATAGGAACAGTAGATTTAACTGCAACCTTCTTTCTGCCTTGTTTTACTAATTGATTAATTGTAGGCATTACATTCCTCCTAAAAATTTTAAACATGTGTGGGATTTTAAGTTCAACCCAAATAAAAAACCACCTCTCACATAGCACGAAATTTAGATTAAAAAAACCAATCTAAATATTATAATATCGTGAGGATTTGCTAAGCGCTTTGTTGTTCACACCAACAGCACACACCAGCAGACCAAACACGCACTCAAGAAAAAACACGCACTTGGCATATTATAATATGTTATGTAGTGTATCAAATCTAACATTTGGTGTCAACACATTTTTGAGAACTTTGTTAGTAAAAAAGTAAATTTTGTGCATAGAAAATAAAATGTCACTAAATATTATTTGCAAAAATTATTGATTTTCTCAGTTTATTTTGAAATTTTTAAGATATACAATTAAATATTTTTTTTTAGTCTAGTAAAATTTTCAAATATTTTTAAAATATTTTTGTGCCTCTTGCAAAGTTAATGC
>CAYJCT010000016.1:0-4634 GCA_964368745.1 uncultured Christensenella sp.
GTAGCGGGGGTGGGACTTGAACCACACGACCTTCGGGTTATGAGCCCGACGAGCTTCCAACTGCTCCACCCCGCGTCAATCATAAAGTGCACGGCTAGTTTAACAAATCAATCACACTTTGTCAACCACTTTTCAAAAGTATTCTAATAAACCAGCATTATAGTTATCAAAGCACCCTATTTATTATATTAAAAAGATTTTAAATAATTCACATTTTAATAAAAACTCCACACAAAAACTCATCCAACATAAAACATCTATTACACATAAAGACATCTATTACACATAAAGACATCTGCCTTAACACGAAAAAGGTGAGTTTGGGAAGTTTCTTTAGACAGCAGAAAGCCAATATTTATGGGAATATTTTGGATACGATTAAATTTTAAGTGATAATATATGTTAACTAATAATGAAATACACTTGATGATTGATTAATTGATTGATTAAAGAAAAAGAAGAAAAAAAGAAATGGGTTTAATAAATAATTAAGTTTTACGGACGAACTTATGCAGCTTTTTACAATAAAGATTAAATAGAAGTTCTTCCACTAATTTTAACTATTTTGATATTTAGATTTAATCCAAAACCATCAGTAGTACTTGGTTTTAATGTTTCAGGAATATAAACAGTGCTTGTGTGCTCGTCTAAATATTCAAAAGAAACATGAGATTTGCCATCATAAGACAAGTTTGCAACAATATTATCATTAAAGAATGTTTTATTCGAACCATTTCCACTTATTTTAAATTCAATATAACAGTTTTCAAAATTAAGTTTTGACTTTTTGTCTGTTGTTATGTTGCCAATAGCGTAAACATTAAAGAAACCATCTTCGGTGTCAAGAATTTCAATATCACTGAAATATGTATTGATACTAATGTATTTGTCGTAATTTTCAAGAGTTAATTCAACATCACTATTGCTACAAGAAATTAAAAAAAAGGAAGAAAATAACAGTACAAATGCGAACAATAAAGATACTGATTTTTTCATAAATCCACCTCTGTTGAGTTAATAAGTTTTTCGTCTTTATCAATTGGGTTGTATTTATTATAAATTAAACAAGCAATTATCGCAATTACTCCTCCTATTACCAACAAATAACAGCATATTGAGCAAATTAAGAACTGGTTTGCAAATCGCATTTTTATCTTGCTGTTTTTATTTTTTGCTGCTTTGGCCAATAACCAATATACTATCAAAATAGCAATAAGGTAACCAATTATAAGATAAATTGAAGAGTTTGTGTTAGGTGTAGTATTTTGCGTAGTTGCAGGAAACGACGGTCTGCCAGTTCTATTTAAAAATATAATTGATAAATTATTCATAAAATCCACCTCAGATATAAATTAGTGTAATTATAACATTAAAGAATAAAAAAACATAATTATTCAATATAAAAAGTTCATCCAACATAAAATATCTATTTCACATAAAAATCCGCCAAACTTAAAAAATCGCTAAGCATAAAAACCTATTACACAAAAAAACAAAAACCAGTCTAATTTAATGACTGGTTTTTGTATATATAATTGAGACTTAAAGTTAATTACTTAACTAATTATTCACAGGCTCAGCCACCGGTTGTTCATCGCCAAGATCCTGCAAATCTTTTTCAGTGCGAGTAGCATAGTTGTCATCAAGAAGCGTTTTTCTATAGTCGCTAAAACTTACTTGTAACACGAATACAATGATTCCTACAAGTAAAACCAAAACTATTAATCGGTTAAAAAGTTTTGCACTCACTGCTTTTGCCACTCCTTTTACATCCACCTCTTAAAGAGGAGTGTGGAGTTTTATTCTAACACACCAAAAGGCTGCTGTCAAGTACGAAAATATCATTTTTTAGTAATTTATTTCAATAGTTTAAAAAACCTAGTATTTTTATTTAAAACAATAACAAATCATTGCAATTTAACACGAAATCTGCTCAATTTCATCTCTCCCTTCATATGCTTGAAAAAACTGCAACCTTAACAAAAATACAACAAAATCCATATAAATAAAAGCAACGACAGTCCATATAATAAAAAAAACTATAATTCATATAAATAAAAGCAACGACAGTCCATATAAATAAATGTTAAAATAACTCATTTTGCTTTTAAAACAACACATTAAAAATATAAATAACACTAATTAATTATATAATATAAATAATAAAAAATGAAAGGATTCACAATACTTTTATCAAAACATTTGTCAATAAAAATAAAAAAACAATTTTTTTAACAAACTCCACACTATATTATATATAAAAAAACTCAAATGATTGACAAAAATAGTAATAAAATTTAAACTAGATATACTAAAAGGAAGAGGATGTTATGAAAACAAGAAATCAAATCGATAACAAATATAAATGGGACCTAACGCAAATTTATAAGCAGGATGATGATGCTAAAACGCAGTTAAAAGAACTCGCAAAGTATGTGGAAGTAGTGGCAGACTTCAAAGGAAAATTGGGCGATAAATCGCAGTTAAAAAAGTTTTTCACACTGTCAAGTGATCTTGGGCAAAAGTTAAACAAACTAGGCGTCTATGTTTTTTTGAAACGATCAGAAGATTTAGAAGTGCAAAAATACATTGAAATTGGCAACCAAATCGATGCACTTTCCAACAAATTCAGTGTGGCACAAGCGTTCGTGGAATCGGAAATTTTAAGCCTTGATGAGAGTCATTTGCAAGAATTAATAGCCGATCCAAACTTTGCAAACAATCGGTTTTATCTTCAAGATTTGATGCGAAACAAACCCCATGTGCTGTCAACTGCTGAGGAAACTCTTGTTGCCAAAACCGGCAGATTTTCAGGCGAATTTTCAGAGATTTTTGACAACATTGACGCTGTTGATTTAAAATTTGAAAATGTGCTTACATCGAGCGGAAAATCGCTTCCGCTGAGCAATAGCAACTATAAATTTTACCTGGAAAACTTTGACAGGGTGTTGCGTAAAAACACCTTTAACTCGCTGTTTTCTGGCTATAAAAGCCTGCAAAATACTATCGCCACCAACTATATTGCAAGCGTGAAAAAAGATGTTGCCTATAACGACATTTACAAGTTTAAAAATTCGCTCACAGCAGCGCTTTTTGGCAACAATATCGACGAAATTGTCTACAAAAATTTAATCGAAAATGTCAACGCAAACACCCCTCTTCTTCACACCTATTTTCGCTTACGAAAAAAGGCGCTGAATGTGCCTTCCCTACACTATTACGACATCAATGTTTCACTCAACAACATCAAGAAAAGTTTTTCCTATGAAAAAAGTTTTGAAGTGTTAAAACAAGCACTCTCTCCACTGGGAAAAGATTATCTCTCACTGCTAGACAAATGCGTGAAAGAGCGTTGGCTAGATGTATTTCCCAACAAAAACAAAACTACTGGCGCGTATAGTTGTGATCTTTATGGCGTTCACCCTTATGTGTTGCTAAACACCGTCGACAATCTCGACAGCATTTTCACGCTGGCTCACGAACTTGGCCACGCATTCCACTCTTATCACAGCGACAATGCTCAACCCTATGAAGTGGCCCGCTACCCCATATTTTTGGCTGAAATTGCCAGCACCACAAACGAGATTTTGCTGATAAAACATTTTTTAAACACCACAAATAATGCGGACGAAAAGATTTATTTTCTCGATAAATACATCACCATGTTCAAATCCACACTATTTCGTCAAACCATGTTTAGCGAATTTGAACAACACGCGCACGAACTGGTAGAAAACGACGAGCCAATTAGCAAAGAAATTCTAAATAAATACTATCTGTCGCTAAATAAAAAATATCACGGACCGGCACTTGAGGGCGATGATATAGCGTATGAATGGTTAAGAATACCACATTTCTATCGCAGTTTTTATGTTTATAAATACGCAACCGGCATAACCAGCGCAATTGTGCTTGCCAGCAATATTTTAAATAAAAGCGACGGCGTGGAAAAATATATCGAATTCTTAAGCAGTGGCGGCAGCGACTACCCCACAGAAATTTTAAAAACTGCGGGCGTGGACCTAACTAAAAACGAGCCCTTCAACATTGCCTTTGGCGAACTTAACTGGGCAATAACCGAACTAAAAAAATTGATTAAATAAATGGTTGATGAATTGATAATAATCAGTTAATTTAATGCTTAATTAGACTTTTTTATTGATTGGTTAAATGATTAATTATTGATGTATTGATTGATAGTTTAGTTGATTATTTAGTTGATTGATTATTTTAAAAAAAGGGAAAGAACGCAAGATGTGCCTCATATATTCTTATAATTTAAAACCTATAAAAACCTACTCACCTCATAAACTTTAAAAAAGGGGAAAGGGTTTCAGATTGTTGATTTTTGAGCGCGAAGCCGACAGGAGTGTATACGGACATACACGACTTATGGCTAAGTCAAGGTGGGGACCTTGAGCCCTGTAACAAACAATTTTTACAAGTTATAATTTTATTGCACAATCTTGTCACAAATAATTAGCAACTTAAAAAGAGTCGTGAAAAAAGACCGCAAGATGTGCCTCATATATTCTTCTAACTTAAAACCTATAAAACCCTACTCACCTCATAAACTTTTAAAAAGAGGGAAAGGGTTGCAGGTTGGGCTCTTTCAAAAGTGAGGGCGACGGGAA
>CAYJCT010000016.1:4734-12065 GCA_964368745.1 uncultured Christensenella sp.
AAAAAGAGGGAAAGGGTTGCAGGTTGGGCTCTTTCAAAAGTGAGGGCGACGGGAACTTATTTTGCATAAGTAACCGAGCCCAAATCTTGCAGAAAGAACGCAAGATGCGCCCTTTCCCCTTTTTTAAACGCAGTAGATTAAACGACGAGACGAACCAGAATCATCAAATAAAATTTGAAACATTATTTCGTTTTCATCACTAAATACCATAAGACTTAAGATTCCGTCAAAATTTTCTGAACGAACAATCTCAATTCGTTCTACATTACGATAGTCGATTAATTTGTCAATAATAAACCGCTGATAACCGCTAAGTTGCAGCGCACTTTCGTTGTCTACCACATTCGTTTTTGGAGGCAAATTTAACAAAACAAACTCATCTCTGTAGAATATATATTTGTTTATATCTAAATCAGAATATAAACAAAGAACTGCAGCATCAGCGTGCGTGAAATCGGCATTTTCATCCAGATAATATGCAAGGGACGAAAGGTTTTCCCTAACCCCTTTTTCTGCCACAATGAATTCCAACAATAATGACAACTCTTCCTTGCTATCCACCATTCTATTAAAATAAGTGTCGTTTTCAAGATTGATTTGCCTTTCGTAATAAGAGCCGGGATATTTGTTTATCAACTCCAACTTCGCTATTTCAAAATCCCCTTCGTATTCGGCAAAATCAGTGTTGTTAAAACCATACGCACTGCCCCTGATTACCACATTTTTTGTAAGAGTGGCAGTTTTATCTTGCAACAACCAGTCGCTATCGGTTTTTGGAATATATGCGTCGTACTGCTCTTTGTTCACTGAAAGCAATGTTTGAGTATTGTTATAATAATAGGTTCTAGAAAATCTCGCAGGGCGAGGTAAATCATGTTTTTTTACCCACTGCCACACGCCACCAACATTGATAAATTGATAAACATCATCTTTGTCCAAACTCTCATAGTTGATAACATTTTCGCCTACAAACAAATTGTTTGCAATGGACGGAGCCTTTCTTGGCAACACATCTCCTGTAGCATCAGAGGTTGAAACGCCTGAAATAAACAATTCCGAATGAAAATAAATCAGCCCGATGTTCACAATATTACTATATTTAAACACCTTGTCAGAGGTTGCTTTCACATCAACGGAAGAATTTACGATGGTGTTCTGAATGAGTCCACCCACCACATTTCCCCCAATTCCTGCAGCATACAATAGATTATTATCGTTTGCATAAATTGTGACATTGGAAATATTTTTAGAAAAGATTGCGTTTTTGCTGGCACCCACCATTCCACCCAAAGTGCCCATTAGCATACTGTTTCCAGTTATGCTGCCCACTGATACGGTGTTGAAAATAGAACCAAAACTCACTCCCGCAATACCACCTGCTGAGAGTTTGCCTCCAAAAACATTCAAATCCTCACTGTCTTTTTTTCCACTTGCAACCATAGTCACATTTGACTTGCAGTTTTTAATTTCTCCATAATCTTCCAAAACACCCACCAGTCCGCCAGCACTCACTTTTTCTAAACTGCCGTGCAAACCAAATTCAATGGTGCAATCAACATACGAATTTTCCATAAAACCATCAAAAGAAGAAACTAGCCCACCCACCACGATGTTGTTTTTTCCATTTGCTATAACATCAAAATCAGCCGTCGCGTTTAAAAGGGAACCGTCGCCTGAAAAAGCAAACGCGCCCACGCTAGTGATGGTGGAACTATTCCCCACATAAGTGAAAAACACATCGCCTAAAACGGTGGAATTTTTTATGCTGACAAAACTATCGCTAGTGAAAAGAGACATGTTTTTTACATTTCCGCTCACCTCAATCCTGCCCTTAACATGCACATTTTCAAAGTGCAAACAACTATCAAAAACGGATATTTTATCAGCGCTTAACTCCTCACTGTGCACATATCCCAAATAGACTTTAACATCAAACACAGCAGAGGCATTTTTAATCAGTGCAAAGTTTTTGCCTTCCATTTTTTTGAAATTAAAGTTTTTAATAACCTTGTTATTTCCGTAAAGCATGGTGCCGTTAAGATCAATGCTTTCCGTCAACTCAATCTCTGAAAAGTCAATATCTTTCACAAGTTTAAACGCCACATCTTCGCCAGTTTTATCACTTGCAGCCATGTCAATCAACTGCTGAGCAGAGGATATGTCAAAGATTATGTCGTTATCTCGCCTAACTTCTGCGCCCGCAAAAAAAGGCTCTTCCCAGTCTTCCACCACGCCGTTTTTGTTCAGGTCATAGAGCCGCAAATATTTTTCCTGTTCTGTCTCTTTAGAACAAGCAAAAACAAACACAGAGCAAAGTATTAATAACAGAAATATCTTATATATATTTTTCATTTTCGCACTATTTCCCATCTTTAAATAAATATATCATTTTTTTTACTCACCCGTCAAACTATTACATAAGATTAAAAAAATCTAAGCGGAGTTTCACATATGTTTCAATTGCAAACCTGATTAATTTAATTAACAATTTTACCAAAATTTTTGAACCCAAAACCAATAAAAAGTTGTTTTTGCATGCCTTTATGAAGATTAATTGTCTGTTTTTTATGAGCAAAATTTTTTGCTGATTTTTAAAATTACTTTATTGAGTGAAAGTTGGTGAGCAAATTTTTTTAAGTGGATTTTATCAATCACAAACTTATGCTAATAAGATTTTATCACAACATCTCCCTGTCTTTATTATTTGAAATAAGAGCAAATTATATTAAGAAGTAACTGAACTTTTTATTAAACCAACTTTAATTTCTTTTATTACACTCATTAGAATTGCAACAATTTTTCATATCGTTTGACAATGGATGACTGCTAGATGTATCATAATTAAGAAATCAAAAAATAACATATCATAGCGTAAAATTTAAAAAAATCATTAAAATTAAAAAACCACTAAAGGAAAAAATAAAAAATGAAAGTAGTTTTACAAAGAGTTGAGAGTTGCACGCTGCACGCAGACGGCAAAATATATTCATCCATTGGGAAAGGGTTGTTGATATTGGTGGGCGTGCACAGAGATGACAGTGAAAGCACAGTGGATTATCTTGCCAAAAAAATTGCAAATCTTCGCATTTTCAAAGACGACTGCGACAAGACTAATAACAGCATAAAAGACGAAAATGGGGAAGCTTTGGTGGTTAGCAACTTCACCTTGCAGGCAGAAATAAAAAGTGGAACAAGACCCAGTTTTTCTAACGGCTCGGATGAGGAAAGAGCAGAAAAACTATACCTTTTGCTTGCCCAAAAACTGCTAGACAACGGAGTTAGAAAAGTGGTCACGGGTAAATTTAAAAGTAAAATGCAACTTTCCACCATGCTGGATGGCCCGTTTACAATCGTGCTTGAAAAATAAGAGCGTCCTTTTGAATTGTATTTTTTTGTTGACCAAAATTATTAAAAAATCAATCTTTTTTATAACTGCAATTTTTTATTATTTTCCTTTGATTCTTATTCAAACTATAACTTTATGCTTTAACTGCAATTTTTTAGTTTTAATTACAATATTTGATTACAATATTTGATTACAATATTTGATTACAATTTTTGATTACAATATTTGATTACAATATTTGATTACAAATATAACAAAAATTATAACAACTTACAACAACTTATAAGAAAAAATGTTGCTTTATAAAATCAACTTAATTTATGAAATAGAAAAATCAACTAATCTATTTGACTAGTACAACCCACAAATTTTTATTGCAAAATTTACCCTAAAATTTAAAATGGAGTGCAAAATGAATGAGGTAATTGAAAAATACTTAACTACACTACAAAAACTGAAAGTAGCAGAAAAATACCTGCAGGATGTGAAAAATCTGCAGGCGTTAATGAAAAATTATGACGAAAATGTTGCCGCCAACACCATAAGCGGAATACTATTAAAATATAGGGCGGAATTTAATTATATAGGCAAAAACTACACTAATTATTTTGTGGTTAAATTCCAAAAAAATCCTCAAGAAACCTATAAAGAAATAAAAACTGAGGACGATATTTTTTCCGATATCGACTATGTACACGACTTTCTAGTTATGATAATTGCCGCAAAACTCAGCCTTGTTTCCGATTTAGACAGTGGCATTACCGAACTGCTAAACAACCTCTAAAAACGGGTTTAGAACTGTTCAACGGCCTCTAAATCGCTTCTCAGCATAGAATAAATTGCCAAATCACAAACTTTGTTGCAATTGCTTCCACCCGCTTGGCGTAGTATTCCCTCGAATTCAAAACCCGCCTTTTGCAACACTTTTTCACTTGCTTCGTTTGCCACATCCACCCTTGCATACACTCGGTTAAACCCTAAAACTAGCAAAAAATAGTTTGCAATCGCACGCACGGCTTCCGTGGCATAACCTTTGTTCCAGTGCTTTTGTGACAAACAATAACCAATCTCGATTTTTTTTATGTTAAACTGATTTTCGTAGTTCAACGCACTAACCGCGCCTACCACTCCGCTCTTGCCCTTTATGGTGATAGCCCAGTTCCAGTTGTAATAATTTTTCTTTTCGTAGCGCTCCATCCATTTTGAAATAACCTGGCGCGTTTCCTCTAAATCCTTGTGCGGCCGCCATGTAACAAACCGCGACACAAACTCATCAAATGCCCAGTTTTTATACATGCTTTCCGCGTCACTTTGCCTAAATTTTCGCAAAACCAATCTGTCGGTTTTTATTGTTTTCATCATAACCCTGCTCTTTTATTAATAATATGATATAAAAAATATCACAAACTTGTAAAGACAATTTGATAACAAATTTAATAATAGGCACGGACATGGTAATTATTTTAACAAATGGACACGGACAAAAGACGACGAGTGGTGAAAAATTTAACAATAGTGACGAACAAAAGACGACAAAGTGATGGAAAATGCAACAAAAGAGGGCGTTCAAATGCACAAACAGATGGACACGGGACGCTTGTTAATCAATCTCTTTTTTACATTTTAAATTTGAGTTTTCGTATTCTTGAACAGTTTTAAAATTTCAATTATTTCTACAATAATACATAAAACTATAGGCTTAAACTCACAACTACCCGTCTGCGTTTGCTATAAATTAATTTGACTCAACATCGCAACCTGTTGTATACTTTTAGTGATTTAAAAACTAAAAATTTAATCCCAATTATAAAAAAGAGTATGAAACTTAGCGATTAAATTTTAGAAAGAATTTGGCGAACTGGTATTTATTTTAGACAACGAGTGTTTAGTGCAACATGAAAATAACGGTTTGACAACCATCCTCGTGTTGAACATTAATAAATATATTTTAAATAAAGGGAGAGTGGTTATGAAATTATGGTTGCTTTACAACGGCAAATTTTTTGAAAATTCAACCTCTCCTCAAAGAATGGCAGATACTGCCACAAGTTTTGGAATTGAAACATATATTTTTTATCATGACCGATTTGCTATTACAATTGAAAACAATGCACAAATTTTATATTACAATAACGAAATTGTAGAGGATTTGCCCGACATCGTATTTTGCAGAGGCTACAACAATAATTTGTTGCATTATTTTGAAAGGCATGGCTGCATGGTGATAAACAGCGCCGACGGCATGAACACGATCCTAAATAAGTACAAAACGCACATAAAAATGATGCTGATTGATGATGTATTGCAACCAAAAACACTGCATGGAAAACTGTCCTTTCATGATTTGGCAAAACAACTAAAAACTCCTTTCATAATGAAAGACAACTTTGGTGGAAAGGGCGAACGCGTTTTTTTAATTGACAATGAACAAAAATATCTGCAAATCCAAAACAGTTTCCCCTCCATTCAATTTATATACCAAACTTTTATCCACTCCTCTTCGGGCAAAGACCTTCGCTGTTATGTGATTGGGCAAAATGTTTATGCAATTGTTAAACAATCGAACAACGCGTCTGAGTTTAGGTCCAACATTTCTCAAGGAGGAAACGCCTACATTTTTAACCTAGACGAAGCATTTAAAACAAAAATTCGTGAAATTGCCAAGTTATTAAAAATTGAAATCGGCAGTATTGACTTTTTGTTTGGAAACAACAATGAGTTGATCTTTTGTGAAGCAAATGGCAATGCGGCGTTTCGCGCTTACAGCGAATTGGGCATAAATTTGAGAAGGGAGTTTTTTAAATATATCAAAGAAAAATATGGAAACTATAAAAATGTTGTGCAACATAAAAAAAAACTCACCTCACTTAATAATTCTTTTGAAGTAATAAAAGGTGCGGGTATCGTGTTATTTTCCGCCCCTCACAATGTTAAACAAATCCGTGAACTAAAAACCAAATCTCGAGATATTGGCACTGGTCATCTACTACTAAATGTGGCAAACTCAACTCACTCTCACGCCATAATCAGAACAAATTGCACAGGCTGCGAAAATGAAAAAAATGACGACCCCAACTATTATACTGAACACCCTTACAGAGAGGCAGTGCAACAACTAATTCTTAAACACAACCTAAAATATTTTATTGACTTGCATTCCATGAAAAAGATCCGCCCACAAATGATTAATATTGGCATTGATGGAGGCAAAAACATTCAGCAAAACTTTTCACTGCTAGAAAAAGTGAAAAGCATTTTTAATCACTATGGCTTTCACACATCCATTGACCACCCGTTTTCTGCTGGCGAAAAAACGCTTGCAAGTTTTGTTGCAAAAACATCAAATATTTTCAGCCTGCAAATAGAAATAAATTCAAAGTTAATTCATCTAAAAGATGACTCTAATCAATTTGGTATGCTTTCGCAATGCTTTGCGGAGATTGCCCAACTTCTTAACAGTTTATAACTCACAACCAAAATTATGTTAAACACATAGTTTTAAGCGACAAATTGCTTTTTCTAAAATTAAATAAATATATTTTTACATACAACAAAATAGAGGGGGAATTGTTATTTGATAATAACCCCGTTTTTTACTATTTGAATTATATTTTAAAATAAATAAAATTTTCTAAATTAAGTAGGTATTTGTGTGAGAAATCATTTTTTTGTTTTTTGACAAATTACACAAAAAATAAAGTTGCTATTGAACTTTATACTATTGTTTGGTATAATAAGACCAGTTTCAAAAGGACATCACATGGCAAACAATAGTGTTTTGTATCTTAATGATGAGCAGTTTTTGACAAGAAACGAGTCAGGCTTTTTTGTTATTGACAAAAGCGTGTCTGACCATTTTATGCCCGTTCATTACCACAAGTTTGATGAAGGAAAGTTTTTTGGCGTCCGTGACAAGCAAATGTATTACGAAAAAAACCGCCAACTAAAATATATTGTAAAAAAAGATTATTTAAAAAAAGAAAGC
>CAYJCT010000017.1:0-11893 GCA_964368745.1 uncultured Christensenella sp.
TACGAGACTTTTGTAATTACATACTTTTATGGTCGATAGTAATTTGGGGGAGTTATAATGGATTTATTTTCTACTGATTATGTGAAATATTCTCCTTTGGCGGATAGAATGAGACCAAGTGATTTGGCCGATTTTTTGGGGCAGGAGCATATTTTGTTTCCTGATAGTTTTTTTACTCGTGCAATTAAAACCAATTCGCTGGGAAGTTGCATTTTTTATGGTCCGCCGGGAACGGGCAAAACCACGCTTGCGCACATTATTTCAAAAACATGCAAAGGTAAATTTCAAAAACTAAACGCAGTGAGTTCGGGCGTTGCTGAGGCTAAAAAGATTATTGACCTTGCAAAATCAAATTTAGAGTTATATGGAATAAAAACTTTTTTATTACTTGATGAGTGTCATCGCTGGAGCAAAGCGCAAAGTGATTGCATACTGGAAGGTATTGAAAAAGGACACATCACTTTTATTGGATCCACAACCGAAAACCCTTTTATTGCAATGACCAAGGCAATTATTTCGCGTTGCACTGTTTTTGAGTTTAAGCCGTTATCTAAAGAAAATATTTTGGCGGGGTTAAATCGCGCGATTATTGATGAGGAAAAGGGGCTAGGCAACATTAAATCTAAAGTGAGTGATGATGCTATAAATTATTTTGCAACAAATTCTGGCGGAGATTTGAGAAATGCGTTTAACGCCCTTGAACTTTCCATTAAAACTTCCAAGGTTGACGAAGATGGTTTTGTGGTGGTGACTTTTCAGGACGCAAAAAACTCCATGCAAAAAGCAGGGCTTTCTCTTGATGAAAATTCGTCTTATGATTTGTTGAGTGCGTTTTGTAAAAGTTTGCGTGGTAGCGATGCAGAAGCGGCGCTTTATTATTGTCAGCGGCTGATTCAGTCGGGCTACGATCCACGAATTATTGCAAGGCGTTTGGTGGCGCATGCTTCAGAAGACATTGGAATGGCTGACAGCAATGCTCTTATTTTGGCTTCGCTTGCGCTTAATTCTTGTGAGAAAATTGGTTTGCCTGAATGTAATTTAAATTTGAGCCACGCAATTATTTATTTGTGCGAAGCAGACAAAAGCAATGCGGTTTACGAAGCAATGCACAAGGCGATGGCTGACGCGGAAAAGTTTAAGCACTTGCCTGTACCAAATATGTTGAAAAATCATCCAACAGGCTACGATGATAAAACGGGAAAATATAAATATCCTCATGCTTTTGGTGGATATGTTAAGCAAGTTTATTTGCCAAAAGAATTAAAGGATGCGAAATATTATGTGCCTAGCAACAATGGCAGAGAAAAAAATCTTGTTAGAAAAAAGGTTTTTTAACTGCCAGAATTCAAGTTTTTATTTGCTCATTTAACTTATTTTATATATAATGATGGTATGGCTGAAAAGAAAAAAGATAGCATTTTAATTTTAGACAATGCCACAAAGAAGTTGATTGTTAATACCGTGGCTATCACTCTTAGTTTTTTGATAGTTGCAACCATCGCATTTTTGGTGGTTTTTTATTCTTTTTTTCCAATAAGAGCGGCAGATTTTTCTTATGAACTGGGCATGTATGGCACGGCGTCGCAACTTTATTATAGAGATTATCAAAAATCGGGCAACATTAAATCGCTTCATAATTCGTTGGTTTTGGCTTCCTCTAGTAATGATTATGCCAAGGTGGAGGTGTTGTTTGAAGAGTTGTCGTCGAACGAAATTTATGGCACTTTTATTTCGCAGTTAAACAAACAAAATTATAATTTGCAGATTAATTCTGTTATAAAAAGCACCATAATTAATGAGGACAATTATTTAAAACAGATTTATGTGGATGCGCTTATAAAGCAACAAAAGTTTGAAAAGGCATGCAAGTTTACTATCAGCAATTTTTCTAGTTCGGTTACGCTAACTCATCAAAAGGCATATATGTTGTCGCCTTTCTTTTCGCTTAAAGTGGCGGATTTGAATGTGTTTTTCGCAAAATTTATTGGCGAGAAAAACTTGTTTCAATATTTAGTGGATTATTATTATATTATCTATGATGTGTTCTATACAGCCGTTACGCCACAGGTGAATATGACGCAGTTGCCATATTTGTTGTCGCTAGGCAACAGAATTTCTTTGGTGGCAAACCACATTATTTATTTGGAAAACAAAATAACGCATAGCGTGGATGTTGATGTGGCTCAAATTTCCGATTATGCTCATTTTGTGGACACAATGCTAAGTGAAATTATTTAGTTTTAAAGGCGAAAAAATGAGTTTAAATAAATTATCTAAAAAAAATTATGAATTATTAAGTAAATATGTTGATTTCAACTTTGACAAGTCAAAATATATTGATGAAGAATTATTGAAAGATTTGGTGAGAGTAAGTTTCGAAATCAATAGTGAAATCGCGGTTTTGATTAGCAGAAAAGGAAAGGTGCTGGACTTTTTTTTGGGAGACAAGTCGCGCATTTTATTTAATTTTGACGAGAAAAAATATAGTTTACAAAAGACACGAATTGTTCACACGCACCCCAATTGTACATCCGATTTGAGTGAGTTGGATTTATCTTTATTAAAAAAACACGGGTTTGATAGCATCGCTGCCGTGGGTTTTTTTGATGAAAAAAATGCGTCTGCCACAGTTGCATATTTTGAAAACAAAAAAATTGTGGAGAAAAAGATTGAAAACGCTTTTTACATTAACAAATATGGCTTAATAGACAGCATTTTAGAGAACGAAAAAAAATATATAAAAAATAGTATGATTGACAACCGCGCAATGACTGAAAAAGCGATTTTAGTTTTTGTAAATATAAATGAAAAAGATTATGATTTTGAAAATTCCAAAGCGGAACTGACCAGTTTAGCGCAGACTGCCGGGCTGATTGTTGTGGGTGAGTTATCGCAAAATAGAAAGTTTCCTGATAACAAATATTATATTGGCGAGGGAAAATTGCAGGAGTTGTCGGAATTGATTCAAAAATCGGGCGCCAGTGTTGTGATATTCGACAACGAACTCTCGGGTAGCAAACAAAGCAATTTGTTTAGGGCATTGGGTGTTAAAATAATTGATAGGAGCATGTTGATTTTAGATATTTTTGCGCAGCGTGCAATAACTAATGAGGGAAAAATTCAGGTGGAATTGGCGCAGTTAAAATATTCGTTGCCGCGGCTTTCATATTTTTCTCAAAGTAGCGGGCGTTTTGGTGCGGGTACAGGTATGCGAGGCCCGGGCGAGACGAAGTTGGAATTGAACCGCAGGGTAGTGGAAAAAAACATTGCAAAATTGACTAAGCAACTAGATAACATTGCGCAAAAAAATCATCAAAATAGAAAAAATAGGGCAAAAAATAGTTTTGTGGTGTCTATTGTGGGTTATACAAACAGTGGAAAAAGCAGTCTTTTAAATTTGCTGGCCAAAGAAAATGTGTATGTTAAAGATGAGTTGTTTGCAACGCTTGATACCACCACAAGAAGCGTTTGGTTAAATAACAAAACGGTGCTTTTTACCGACACGGTGGGGTTTATTAGCAATTTGCCGCATGAATTTATCAATGCTTTTAACAGCACGCTGTCGGAATGCGTTTATGCCGACCTTTTGATTCATGTTGTGGACATAAGTAATCCAAATTACAAAAAGCAAATGGATGTGACAATTAATCTTTTGCAGAGTTTGGGAAGTGATGTGCCTATTATTACCGTTTATAACAAAATTGATAAAATCAACATGGATGAAATTGATGCGCGGGAAGATGGTATATTTGTGTCGGTGTTAAAAAATCAGGGCATTAACCAATTGAAAAATATAATTGCTGAATTTATTGTAAGTTAGCACACATTTTGATGTCTAGCATATTATGAAGTAGAAAGCAAATTTATCGTGATTGTACTTATACATCAAAAAAATTACATAGTTTCTCTTAATTTATTCATATTATAATTCTCTTTCTATTTGTAAGTTTTTCACATTATTTGCTTTACAAATCATTAGGAGGAAATTATTATGTTTTTCGGAACAAATAACTGTGGTGGTGGCCACGGAGTTAGCAACAATAATTGCTGCGGCTGCTTACCTATATTAATGTTGCTTTGCTGTTGTGGCGGTGGTGGCATGGGTGGTTTTAATGACGACTGTTGCTGCAATATCATATTCATATTATTACTACTAAGCTGCTGTGGCTGTGGTGGTTTTGGCTGCAAATAGTATTATCTTCGATTAATCTTTTCATGGCGTAAAAATTTTTATTTTACGCCATTTTTTATTGAATGCAATATGATAAATGGGAAATTTTAGATATTTAGTAATTACATAACTAACTTTAAACTCAAATATAGTCTGTTGTTCAATACCAAAAGCAAGGTCAACTACTTTAATTGGTAAAAAAAATTGTAAAATATGAGAGTTTTATATAGAAATAATTTTTTTAGTATTGTTTTATTTTTCTTAATTTGATAATATAAAAAAGTCTTTTATTTTTAATTTCTAGAAGGTTGTGTTTTAATAAAAATTTATTAAACTTGAAAGTAAGTTGATTGCAAGTTGAATGTTATTGTAATGTTATTGGAATGCATTTTTTATCATTCATTATACTTTCATTGAAAATTTAAAAGTTTATGCGCAATGTGTAATCGCCACACGCGAGAGTTTGTAGAATTTTACAACTTTGTAGTCTCACTAAAGATTGAGACAAAAAAATTATGGCTAATCCATTTGCATTTTATCAATATTTATTGTACACTAATTTAGTACGAGAGTAGGTTGAATTTATGTTAGATTTGTATAAAATATTTTCGGGAAAACAATTTGTTTTGGCGTCACTTGCTTTGATATTAACCGTGGTTATATCTCTTTCTTTGCACGAGTTTGCTCATGCATTTGCGGCGCACAAGCAAGGCGACCAAACCGCAAAGGCGTTGGGGAGACTAACGCTTAACCCAGCTGCTCATGTGGATCCATTGGGACTGGCGTGTTTGATGTTGTTTGGAATTGGTTGGGCAAAACCCGTTCCTATCAATCCTGTAAGGTTTCGAAATTATAAAAAAGGGCTGGTTATTGTGTCGCTTGCGGGCGTTACAGTTAATTTGATTCTTGCTTTTATTTTTGGTGGCGCTTATGTTGCTTTTGATTTATTTGTTGTTGCCGACACATTGGTGCTGTTTTTTATTTACATGTTTTTCTATTTAATGTTCAGTATCAATGCTATGTTATTTGTTTTTAACCTTTTGCCAATTGCGCCTCTTGACGGCTACAATTTGATTTCTGCAGTAACAAAATATGACAACAAATTTGTGATGTTTATGAACCGTTATGGCACAATCGTTTTATTTTTATTGGTTTTTATATTTAGTTGGATACTGACTTTTTTGGTGCAAATTTTAACATTTCCGATTACTTCATTTTGGACATGGATATTCACTCTTTAGGAACATTATATGACAGATTTTTTTTCAAATGACAATTTTAATAACATTGAAATAGACAGCGATAAGCCTTCTTTTAAATTTGCAAATCTTGAGGGTCCGCTGGATTTGTTGCTTTATCTTATCAAAAAAAGTAAAGTGGAAATTGAAGATGTGCGCCTTGCGGACATCACCGATCAATACATAGAAATGGTTAATCAGTTGGGAAAAATTGACATGGAGCGCGCCAGTGATTTTATTGTTGTGGCGAGCGAGTTGATAGAAATAAAAAGCCGTGCGCTGCTTCCTCGCAGTGAAGAAAATGCGGAAGATGAACTTGATTTAGATTATCTTATGAAGTTGCGCCTAAAAGAATATGCACTTTTTAAAGAGCAATCGGAGCGACTGCGTGAAATTGAAGAGGTTAATAGGTTTTATAAAGCGCCCGAAAAATCGGCGCACAAATTTCGTGTGGTGATAAAAGATATGCAACTTGACATGTTGCTGGATGCATTCACAAAATTGATGCACAGAATAAACGCTGCCACGCAAGCCCCAGTGGTGAAAGAAATTGTTAAGGAAAAATTTACCGTTCAGCAAAAAATTGCATCTATTAAAGATGCGTTAATTGAAAATAGCGAATTGAAATTTAGTGATTTATTTTTAATGTCTATTTCAAAAGATGAGTTAATCACAACATTTTTGGCACTGCTGGAATTGCTAAAATTGCAGGAAATTCGAGTGATGCAAAAAGATTTGTTTTCCGATATCTCTATTGTTAAAAGAGATGACGATAATGTTGAAAATGAGGAAAGTTCCGGACAAGACGGTGACTTAATAGCTGAAGAAGTATCTGATAATTTTGACAATAAAGAAAATTAAATTTGATTTTTCTATTTATGAAAATTAAAAAATCACCAAATAAATAATCTTTTCTTGCAACAGCAAAAGAGGTTATAATCAAAACAAAAAAGTGAGCAATTAGTTATGGATAATTTAAAAGAAATAATTGAAGCAATATTGTTTGTGTCGGGCGATGCTGTGGACATATCTGATTTGGCAGAAAAATTGGAGTTGAGTCAGGAGGAAGTTTTTTCTGTTGTTAACCAATTAAAAGCCGAGAAAGAGCAAAATAAATCGGGCATCCAAATAATTTTTTTTAACGATAAGGTTCAACTTTCATCCAACCCTAAATATGCTGAAAAAGTTGCGCAGGTACTAAATCCAATCAGGGAGAAAAACTTAACCAGGGTTGTGCTGGAAACTTGTTCGATAATTGCCTACAAACAACCTATCACCAGACTGGAAATTGAAAATGTGAGAGGGGCGAACAGCGACTATGCAATTAGTGCACTGCTTGATAACGAATTGATTGAAGTTGTGGGCAGAAAAGATGTGGTGGGGAAGCCGCTTTTGTTTGGAACAACTGAAAAATTTTTGAAAAAGTTTTCTTTGCAATCGTTAGATGAGTTGCCTGACTACGACGAGTTGATTAATAGAATTAGTGTAATATACCAAGAAAAAGAGGGTACAAATGCTATGTTTAACCTCGAGGAAATTGACGAAAAATCGGATGAAAACGGCAATGAAATTGAAAGTGTTGATGAAAAAGTGGGCACTGATGCGATTGATTTGGACGCGTCGATTGATGAAATGAGTGACGACGAATTGCTGAGCGTGCTGCGTGATAATAAAGTTTATGACGACTACGACATAATTGGCAAACAAGATTTGACTGACAAACTAATGGATAGCGATGATTTTGACTATCTTGGAATTGCTGAAAAAAACGAGTAAAGATTATTATAATTAGAGTTTAAACTTATCAATTATTATTTAAGTAATACATAAGTAATAGTACAAAAGCCCTTTTTAAAGAATTAATAAAAAATTAAAAAATTAAAACAAAAATAACAATGCAAGATATTGTTATTTTTTTTACATTTTTTTTTATAATTTGCAGAAAATAAATGCATGGATGTTGCTTTAATTGTTATAATTTTAAGTTTTGTTATTTTAATAACCACGAGGTTTATGTTTAGTGTTCGTATTTCGTTTAATGTTTATAAAAATAGTGGTAAGATAAAAGTTTTACTTTTTAATGCAATTTCGATATTTTGTGCAGATTTTTCGTTTATGGGTTTGTATCTTAACATAAAGAGAAAAAATAAAAAAGCCATAAAAATTTATTTATATTACAACAAGCAGGATTTTGTTTTTATTAATAATTTGCAAGCGGTTTTCTTTTACAAAATAAACATTGTGGATTTTAATTATAACATTAATTTTGCGTCACTCGACTGTTTTAGGGCGATTGATTACTATAACAAAATAAAGGTAGTTAGTGCAATTTTGAATAGTATTTTGGTTAAAAAAATAGACAGCGATAAATTTACTTCTTCCATAAATGCGGGATTTTCATCGTATGATTTGATTTTTAATTTATCTATGAAATTTATTATTAGCATTTTTGATATTATCTGGATTGTTTTTTATGTAATATTCTTGAGGAGAAGTGTTTATGGACAAATCAAAAAATTCTGAAAACGCAGGCATGAAAAAAGTTGACGAATTGATTAGTGGTGCGCTTAGCAATTTAAAACAAATGATTGACTCCAACACAATTATCGGAAAGCCCATTGAAGTAGGAAGTGATATGTTGATTTTGCCCATCAGCAAAGTGAGTATGGGGTTTGTGTCGGGCGGTGGAGAACTGGCGGTGGAAAATGTGAAAAAGGCTTCGTTTCCTTTTTCTGGTGGCACAGGGTCGGGGTTTAACATTTTGCCGGTGGGTTTTTTGTGTGTGAGTGGCGGAAAAGTTGAATTTTTATCAGCTGAGACGGGGACTAGTTATAACAAAGTGCTAGACACAATGCTTGTTATGTTAAACAAAATTTTGGTTGAGGGAAGAGATGATGAAAAAATTTAAAGTGCAATCTAAATTTAATTGTTCAATAATTATTTGTTTGGCAGTTGTGCTGTTTTTTTGCAGCAATTCTGCTACTTTTTTTGCAGATAATGTTGAAATTGTGGCGCCTGCAAAAAGCATGATAACAATGGAGGCAAATACAGGCACCATACTTTATGAATTTAGAAAAGATGAGCGTTTTGCTATTGCTAGTGTAACAAAAATTGTGACTGCTATTGTTGCAATAGAAAATAGTGTGGATGTAAACGAAAGCATTGTTGTGAGCGACAATGCTGTGGGAGTTGAGGGAACCAGCATGTATTTGAAAAAAGAGGAAGTTGTGACCATAAAAGATTTGTTGTTTGGACTTATGTTGGCAAGTGGCAACGATGCAGCAGTGGCGCTTGCAGAACATTTTGGTGGAGTGGATAATTTTGTTCAAAAAATGAATGATTTTGTTTTGAATTTAGGGTTAAGCAACACACATTTTTCTAATCCTCATGGTCTTGACGGTGGCGAGCACTATTCAAGTGCCTATGATTTGGCGATTATTTCAAACTATGCAATGAATAACGAGTTGTTTCGTGAGTTGTCTTGTGCAAAATATTATAATATGGATGCCACTAATGTGAATGAGGCTAGGCACATAAAAAATAAAAATAAATTATTGTTTTCAATGGAAAATTGTGTGGGCATAAAAATTGGATTTACCGACGAAGCGGGCAGGTGTTTTGTGTCGGCTGTTGCTGACGGCGACATGATGATCGTTTGTGTTTTGTTAAATTGTCCGCCAATGTATGAAGAGGCGCGTCGATTATCAACGCTTGCAATAAACGAGTGGGAAATTGTGGAATTTGTTAAGCCATATTCTTTTGTTTCCACTATAGATGTTGTTGACGGCAACAAAAATCAGGTGGGTGTTGCTACAATAAAAGGCTATAAAGCAACGGTTTTGAAAAGTGAAAAGGAAAATTATGTGCTGGAATATGATTTGCCAAATGATGTGACTGCGCCCATAAACATAAACAAACCCGTAGGAAAAGTCCGCGTGAAAAATGGGGAAGAGATTGTTTTTGAAGAGAATTTGTATGCCATTGACGAGAGCAAAAACATAAAATTAAAAAATTTAATCGAGAATATTATAACTAAGTGGTAATTAAAAATAAAATCTGTTTTTATGTGGGCAATATATTTGTTAAAGAAAAGTTTTTGTTGTAAAATATCCTAGGTGCACTTTATGAGAATTAATAAATATTTAGCAATGTGTGAATTAGGAAGTAGGAGAAAGGTTGAAAGTTTGGTGTTAAACGGAGAAATTTCGGTTAATGACAAACTTGTTTTAGACCTTTCTTTTATTGTGCAGGATGGCGATATCGTGAAACACAAAAATAAATTGCTATCACCTCAAAAAAACAAAGTGTATTACATGCTAAACAAACCAAAATGCTACATAACTTCTTTGTCGGATGATAGGGGAAGAAAAACTGTGATGACGCTGTTAAGCGGCGTGGTTTACAGCATTTTTCCTGTGGGCAGGCTGGATTATAACACTGAAGGGCTACTGATTTTAACAAATGATGGTGATTTTGCAAATTCAGTGGTGCACCCCAGCGCAAAAATTGGAAAAACTTATGAGGTAATAACTGCGCGGCCGCTGCTATCGCAGGAGATAACTAAATTGTCGAGAGGGGTGGTTATTGATGGGGTAAAAACATTGCCGGCAAAAGTTGGGTCGTCTGTGCAAATTAAAACTGATAACGAGCATCAATATCGCACAAATATCACAATTTTTGAGGGTAGAAATCGCGAGGTTAGAAAAATGTTTAAAGCGGTTAATGCAAAGGTTTATGGTCTTAAGCGCGTGGCCATTGGCTCGCTTTTTTTGGGAGACTTAAAGGTGGGAAAATATCGCAAACTACAATCGAGCGAGATTGAGTTAATATTTATCAATGAGGGGTAATTTTATGATTTCTATTGCAATTGATGGTCCGTCTGCAGCGGGAAAAAGCACAGTTTCAAAGCTGCTGGCTGAAAAGTTGGGAATACTATATTTGAACACAGGGTCTATTTATAGAGCCTGCGCGTTGTACTATATTTCTAACAACATTGATGTAAAAAATAAAGAGTTGATTGAGGCGTATTTAGAGAATATTGAAGTTGAAATCAAGTTTATTGACAATCAACAAGTAACCTATTTGAACGGCGTAGATGTGACTGCACATTTGCATAACGAAAGTGTAAGTGATAAGGTGGCATATGTTGCAATGAATGCAAAAGTGCGCGAAAAAACGCTGGGCGTGCAACGAAAAATTGCTTCAGAGCGCGATGTTTTAATTGAGGGAAGAGATATTGCATCGGTTGTGTTACCTGAGGCTGATTTTAAATTTTATATTGATGCGTCGGCACATGTGAGAGCGCAAAGAAGAATGACTGATGAGAAAAACACTGATACTAGGGCTTATGAAGAGGTGCTAGCGAGCATTGAAGAGCGTGACCATGCCGATAAAACGCGGGAAATTTCGCCATTGATTTTGGTGGAAGATGCAATGTATGTAAACACTGATGAATATTCGATTGATGAAGTTGTGGATTTATTGTATAATACAATTAAGTCTAAAGGGATGGTGTAGTTTATTGTTGTATTACATAATTTTGATTTTAGTGTTTATTCCGTTTTTAATAATTTATCCAACAAGGGTGATTGGGCGGAAGAATTTAAGAATAAAGGGTCGCATGATTTTTTGTTGCAATCATCAGTCGAACAACGATTTATTACTTATTGGGGGCAAACTGGGAATCAGGTTTCGCTACATGGCAAAAGAATCTCTGTTTAAAAACAAATTTGTTGGCACCTTACTTAAGTGGTTGGGAGCATATCCAGTGAAAAGAGGTGAAACTGATATTGTTGCAATCAAAAAAACACTGGGATATTTGAAAGACGACAAAAAAGTTTGCATTTTTCCTGAGGGTGCGCGGCTAAAATCGAGCGAGGGAAATGAGTTGAAATCGGGCGTAATAATTTTTGCATTAAAAACAAAATCCCCCATTGTGCCAGCATTTATTGTGAAAAAGCCAATGATATTTAGGTTTAACACGCTGATTATTGGAGAGGCGTTTAACTTGTCGGAAATGCCAGAGTTTAAAGGCAAAAAAATTGATGACGATTTAATTAAGTTAGGTGTGAAATATCTGCAAAATCGAATGTATGGGTTAAGCAGAAAATATGCTAAGAAGAATAGACGAAAAAATTAGTGATTAATATTTATTCTAGAGAAATAACTTTATATATTGTTTAAATATACCGTTGTTTACGCATTGATATTTATACAATAATGCTAATAAATATGCAGAAATTTATTAAAAAATGATTTTATGTAATGAATTTAAAATTTGTAAAGTGATTAATTATTATTCATGTTATTGTATGATTATACTCTAAATTTAGATGATTATACAAATATAAAAGTAAGTTTCCATACTGTATAATCCTTGTTAGATAAATTCAATTGAACTGATAAATGAATTAGAATGTTATTTTAAAAAGCGAATTGTTATTATGATTATTTTTAACTATTTAATTATTATAACCTTTTGTTG